>JARCMA010000506.1 GCA_030248405.1 Microcoleus sp. MP8IB2.171 | reverse complement strand
ATGCAGGTAAATCCGTTGTCGTGTGCGCTCCCACAGGCTCAGGGAAAACGTTAATCGGGGAATACGCCATCCATCAAGCACTCGACCGGGGGCGGCGCGTCTTCTACACCACTCCCCTCAAAGCTCTGTCTAACCAAAAGCTGCGCGACTTCCGCAGTCAATTTGGAGATGACAACGTAGGTTTGCTGACGGGCGACATCTCCGTTAATCGAGATGCGCCGATTTTGGTGATGACTACCGAAATATTTCGGAATATGCTCTACGGTACGCCGATCGGAGAAGTCGGTACTTCCCTCACCGGAGTCGAAACCGTGGTGCTTGACGAGTGTCACTACATGAACGATCGCCAGCGTGGTACCGTCTGGGAAGAATCGATCATCTACTGTTCGAGCGAAATTCAACTTCTCGCCCTCTCAGCAACCGTTGCCAATAGCGGGCAACTCACAGACTGGATTAACAAAGTCCACGGGCCCACAGAGCTCGTCTACTCAGACTTTCGGCCAGTGCCGCTGCAATTCCACTTCGCCAATCAAAAAGGGATATTCCCGCTGCTAGACGAGACTGGCAAAAGAGCGAATGTCCGGTTAGTCCCCAAAAAGAAGCAGCAAAAAGTAGAAAGAGGCAGCATCCCCACTCCGAGTTTGACCGATGTTTTGGCCCGGTTGGACGATCGAGATATGCTACCAGCAATTTACTTCATCTTCAGCCGTCGCGGGTGCGACCAAGCAGTCGCAGAAGTCGGCAATTTCTCCCTGGTTAACGAAGCTGAAACAGCCGAACTCAAACGCATCATTGACGATTTTTTACAGCGAAACCCAGAAGCAGAACGCTTAGGTCAAAAAGAAGCACTTTTAAAAGGCATCGCAGCCCACCACGCAGGCATTTTGCCCGCTTGGAAAGGCTTAGTAGAAGAACTCTTTGGCAGAGGTTTGATTAAAGTCGTATTTGCCACCGAAACCCTAGCAGCCGGGATTAATATGCCCGCCCGCACCACAGTCATTTCCACCTTGTCCAAGCGCACCGACAAGGGACACCGACTGCTAAACGCTTCAGAATTCCTGCAAATGGCCGGTCGGGCGGGTCGGCGGGGCATGGACGAGCTGGGGCACGTAGTCGCAGTTCAGACGCGCTTTGAAGGCGCAAAAGAAGCCTCTTATTTGGCAACAGCCAAAGCCGACCCCCTCGCCAGTCAGTTTACGCCCAGCTACGGCATGGTGCTGAATTTGCTGCAAACTCACACTCTCGACGAAGCTCAAGAGTTGGTAGAGCGGAGTTTTGGTCAATACCTGTCTACCTTGTACTTGCAGCCGCAGCAATCAGAATTAGATCGGCTGCAAACAGAATTGGCGGTGCTGGAAGAGTCCCTGGCGGCGGGAGGAAATGTCTCTACCCTGGAAAAACACCTCGCCCATTACGAAAAATTGCAGGGAAGACTCAAAGAAGATAAACGTTTGCTGAAAACTCTCTTGCAGCAAGCTGAAGAAGCGCGATTTAAGGAGATGTCCGTAGCTGTGGCTTTTGCAGTGCTAGGCACGGTTCTGAGCCTCAAAGGCAAGCACGTTCCGACAGCCAAACGATCGCACACAACTCCCGTGCCCGCCGTATTGGTTGCCAAAATCGCAGGTTCCGGCCAAGCACCAAACTTGGTATGCTTGGGCAAAGATAACCGCTGGTATATCGTCGCCATTAGCGATGTCGCTACCCTCCACGCCGAATTACCCCGTTTGAGCGTTGCAGATACCTTGATCCCGCCGCCGGAATTGACCCTGAGACTCGGCCAGTGCCGCTTGGGAAATGAAGAAACTGTTTCAATTGCTCGATCGATCCCAGAATTGCCCGCACCAGAACCGAGCCCAGAGGCGATCGAGCAACAGCAGAAAATCGCAGCCGTAGAAGCTAAGCTAGAAATTCACCCCGTTCTAGAATGGGGCAATCCCGGTACTTTGCTAAAACGCCAGCGCCGCCGGGAAGAATTGAAAAAAGAAATCCGCAAAAGCGAAGAAGACTTAGAAAAGCAGAGAGCTCGCTACTGGGAGGAATTTCTCAACTTAATCGACATCTTGCTGAATTTCGGCTGCTTGGAAAGAGTAGTTTCGGCAACTGGAAACCGAGATGACTCCTCCGAGAGGTTGGTACCCACAATCTTGGGTCAAGCTTGCGCCGCCATTCGTGGCGATAACGAACTTTGGCTGGGTTTGTCCCTGATGTCTGCGGAGTTTGACGAACTCGACCCCCACCACCTCGCTGCTGCTTGCGCGGCCTTAGTTACAGAAGTTTCCAGGCCGGACAGTTGGACTCACTACTCGCTGTCGCCAGAAGTTTTGGCGCCTTTGGACAATCTGCAAAAAGGCCTGCGCCATCGGTTGTTTAAAGTGCAGCGCCGTCATGAAGCTCCGATTCCGATTTGGCTGGAACGGGATTTAGTGACTTTGGTGGAACAGTGGGCTCTGGGCGTGGAATGGTTGGAACTGATTAGCCATACGAGTTTGGATGAAGGGGATGTGGTGCGGATTTTGCGCCGGACTTTGGATTTCTTGTCTCAGATCCCTTATGTTCCTCATGTTTCGGATTCTTTGCGGAGAAATGCTTGTCGGGCGATGCAGTTAATCGATCGATTCCCGGTGAATGAAGCTGCAACGCCAGAAAATAGTTGACAGTTGACAGTTGACAGTTGACAGTTGACAGTTGACAGTGGGCTGTTGACAGTTGACAGTGGGCTGTTGACAGTTGACAGTGGGCTGTTGACAGTTGACAGTTGACAGTTGCATAAAGTTAAGCTGTCCCGCATCTAAAGTTTATTTTTGGTTATTCAACCCAAATGGACGCAGATTTTAATCTAAAATCTAAAATCCAAAATCTAAAATCGATCGATCGCACTTTTTCCTGATTCAGGTTGCAGGGCAGGATAGAAAATTGTATGGTGCGGATCGATCGCTCTTAATTGTTATTAAATTTTTCTTTAGCGGTGTGGTGAGTAATTCTCATATTTATGCAACAAATCAATAAGCCTGATCAAATGCCTGATGCCTGCTCCCAGGCTAAAAAAAATCGCTTTTTCACTTTCTTGCAAAGAGTCTTAATTGGAACTCTAGCGAGTACATTACTCAATCTCTTCATCCTATTTCCCTCTCCGAGTTTCGCAGAAGTAGTTCTGGGGGTTGTTCGCAGTTCCGAGAATTCCCCCGACTGGGTGAAGATTACCACGCGCCTCTGGGAAAGTGGCATTGCTTACAAACCAATCAATCTCGAAGACATCAAAAATTTGGCAGATTTAGCAGGCGTTAACGTGCTGTTTTTGCCGAACATTGAAACTTTGACTCCGGCGCAAATTAAAGTTTTAGAAGCTTGGGCCTCCCAGGGCGGCCGCTTGATTGCTTCGGGCCCCGTCGGCCGCAGTTCCCCGGCTTTGGTGCGCCAATCTTTGCGATCGCTCCTCGGGGCCTATTGGGCTTTTCCGTTAACCCAACCGGCGAGCCCGCAACCGCGCAGCCGCTGTCGGGATCTGGCTTGCACTACTTCTAGCAGTTGGGTGCCACCAGAACAAAAAAATGCCTCAGTCCAAGGCGGTGTATTGATTCCGGCTGATGCGAACAGTCAAACTATTGCTACTTGGAAAGATAGTTCCGGTTCCTCCGCAGCCATCGCCACGGATCGCGCTACCTATCTCGGCTGGCGCTGGGGTAGCGACGGTTCGGCAAATGTAGATAAGGCTTGGCTGCAAGCCTCGATCGCCCGCTGGGGAGGCACAATCACTTCTGGGCCTGTAGTGCCGCCTACTGCTGCTGCGACCCCACTGCCAACTCCCCCCTCCAGAGTCACTAGAAATAGCCCTAGTTCGCCGCGTAGTACCCCGCTGAGCCGACTTTCTCCATCGGGTGCGCTTCCCGATTCAGTTCCTGCAACTTTTACAGACCCTTCGGATCAGTCAGCGCAACCCGGTTTGGACGTGCAGGCAAATTCCAATAAGCCGATCGTCAGCATTGAAGCGTACTTGATGCGCCAAGAACTCACTAACCTCCTGGGCCGGTTTGAAAGCGCCCTGACAGCATCTAATTCAGCCAATACCGCCATCAATCTCAATGCTGCTACCCCCCCTCAACTGCTGGCTGCAGAACAAGGCGGAGGCGGCCCGGCAGCCAGTCGCCCCCCTGTTCTGCAAGCGATCAGGGTACGGGCGATCGCCCAAGCGCGGCAGGTTTTGCAAACATTTGACCAACTCCTGCAAGAGCAAAACTACGCGGCGGCTAGAAAACAGTGGGTGGAAGCGCGGCAGTTGCTGTGGGAAAATTACCCGAAGGAAGGACAGCGGGTTGGGGCGGAAATTCGGGCGGTTTGGCTCGATCGCGGGACGATCGTCGCAGCACGATCTGAACAAGGTTTGGCGGCAGTGTTCGATCGACTCGCAGCCGCCGGTATCAATACCGTTTTCTTTGAAACTTTGAATGCCGGATATCCGATTTATCCCAGTCAAGTTGCACCGCAACAAAATCCCCTAACAGTTGGCTGGGACCCACTGGCATCTGCGGTTAAATTAGCTCACGAGCGAGGCATGGAACTGCACGCTTGGGTTTGGATTTTTGCCACCGGAAATAAACGCCACAATACTTTAGTTGGCCAACCTAGTTCTTATCCCGGGCCGGTGCTTTCCGCTCATCCAACTTGGGCAAATATTGACAACAAAGGACGCATACAAAATCCTAACGATGGTAAATTTTATATCGATCCGGCGAACCCGGAAGCGCGTAATTATTTGCTACGAATTGTCAGCGAAATTGCTAATAACTACAAAGTAGATGGGGTGCAGTTAGACTATATTCGCTATCCTTTTCAAGATGATAATGCGAATTTCACTTACGGTTACGGTATTGCTGCGAGGCAGCAATTTAGACAGTTAACTGGTGCAGATCCGGTGAATATTTCCCCCAGGGACGGCAGTTTGTGGCGGCAGTGGGTTGAGTTTAAAACTAATCAAATTAATAGTTTTGTAGCTGACGTTTCTCAGCTTTTGCGGCAGAATTATCCGCGCACTATTTTGTCGGTGGCGGTGTTTCCGCACCCGGAAAGTCAGCGGATTTACAAAATTCAGCAAAATTGGGAAGTTTGGGCTCGTCAAGGTATTGTAGATTTGATTGTGCCGATGACTTATGCTTTGGATACGAACCGACTTCAGCGTATAACTGAACCGCTAGCAAAGGAACAAATGCTCGGTTCGGCTTTGATTTCTCCGTCGGTTAAGTTGTTGACACTCCCGGAAGTTGTGGCGATCGACCAAATTCAAGCTTTGCGCGATTTGCCGACTGGGGGCTATGCTATTTTTGCGGTGGAAAGTATCAGCAGCGGGATGCAGGGGTTTTTTAACCGCACTCAAGGCCGGCCAGTGCGTTCCACTTCTGCTGCGGAGCCGATTCCTTACCGGCAGCCGTTGGCGGCGGCGGCTTCGCGCTATACTGCTCTCAAGCAGGAATGGAGTTTTTTGTTGGCTAACAATCAGTTGCGGATGTCGGAATCTGAACTGAAAGTGCTCAAAAGTCGATCGGATGAATTGGCGCAAGCTTTGAGCAAGTTGGCGGCAAATCCTTCAACGGAAAGTTTAGCAAATACTAAAAGATTGTTAAGGAGTTTTCAATCTCAATTTCAATCTTCGATGCGCTTGCATTCTGCTGAAAATAGCTATCAGGTGCAAACTTGGCAAAATCGTTTGGAGAGTTTGGATATGCTGTTACGTTACGGCGAAAGGATGGAGTTGAATCGCAGGTAAATACAGATTTTTTGGGGGAGTTATTGTTAGCTACTGTTTGTTTAAACTGAGATGTTACACTATTCTCAATAACCCTGATCTGGGCTGGCAGGATGCCCACCCCACAAGAAAATGTAGTTGTTGTGGAACAGGCATCTTGCCTGTTAAGCGAGAATGGTACAAGATGTGAGTTCAAACTGAAATGTTCCACCATTCTCGCTTAACAGGCTTTTCGGGCCTGTGAAGCCAAGAGTGAGTGTGATATTGTGGGCCGTTGCTCTTCTAGCCCACCCGTCCCAGACTTATCGAGAATGGTGCAATAAATCAGATGATTTCGACTTAGGTCGATCGCGCCCAACGATCTGTATCAGTAGCTACGAAAAAACTCTCAGTATAAATACGCTATATTGATTTAAATTGATCGACGGTACTGTCGTCAGTAAACTACAGCATCAGGAGAAAAGGAAGGGCAAAGGGAACATAATTTACAATCAAAACTCCCAACAATTACCAATGCCCAATTCCCCATTTCCAATTCCCAATTCCTCTTAAGATGACTATGTTTTCTAAACCCCTCAATCGTTTGGCTACAAAATTTATCGGCAAAGCTCCATTACAAACGGTGCTCGTGGTTCCTTTTTTAGTGCAAATTGTCGGCACCGTAGGAGTTGTAGGTTGGCTATCTTTCCAAAACGGTCAGCGGGCAGTCAACGATGTTGCCGCTCAGTTGCGAGGAGAAATTAGCGATCGCATCAAAGACCGCATGGAAAACTATATGTCAATTCCCCACATTGTCAATCACCTCAATGTTCAAGGCATAAAATTGGGGCAGTTGAACCTTGAAGACAAACAAAAACTAGAACTTCATTTCCTCGAACAAATTCAATATTTTGATACAATCAGCATCATTTACGTAGCCACAGAAAATGGAGAACACTCGGGAGCAATCCGCACTAAAGATCGGATTCTCATCTCTGCTGCTGACCAATCTACTGGCAATAAATTAGCTCGATATACTGGTGACTCTCAAGGAAGCCGCGTTCAATTAATGGAAACTTCGCCCAACATTTACGACCCGCGACTTCGCCCTTGGTACATAGCAGCCGCCGCCGCAAAAAAACCTGTTTGGACTCCAATTTATACAGATTTTTTAACAAGAGAGCTAGCAATTACTGCTGCAATGCCTATCTACAACGACGCTGGTAAGCTATTAGGAGTAGCTGGCAGCGATTTGCTATTTTCCAAAATCA
The DNA here is from genome assembly GCA_030248405.1 of Microcoleus sp. MP8IB2.171. Taxonomy (GTDB): domain Bacteria; phylum Cyanobacteriota; class Cyanobacteriia; order Cyanobacteriales; family Microcoleaceae; genus Microcoleus. The sequence goes on along the minus strand of JARCMA010000506.1, from coordinate 8,630 downwards.
AAGAGTTTCTCGTCAGCCTCAAAATTGGCAAGTCGGGGCAAACTTTTTTGATGGAGCGATCCGGGATGTTAATTGCCACTTCAACGGCGGGCCAAGAATTTGTAGTGGAAGGTAAAGAAGCAAAACGCATCAAAGCTTCAGAAAGCAAAAATACCGTAATTCGCCAAACTGCACAATATTTAGATAAATCCTACGAAAGCTTAGCTAAAATCAATAATTCTCAACAACTTACTTTTGATATTGACGGGAAGCGCAATTTTATGGAGGTAACTCCTTTTAAAGACGATCGGGGGTTGGATTGGCTGATTGTGGTAGTTGTGCCAGAGTCCGACTTTATGGAGCAAATTAATGCCAATACCCGCACGACTGTTTTGCTGTCAGTTGCAGCTTTGATCGGGGCGACAATTCTGGGAATTATTACTGCTAAATGGGTGGTGCGGCCGATTTTACAATTAAATGCAGCGGCGAAAGCTTTAGCCAAGAATGAATGGGATACAAAGCTCGCTCTGAATCGGGAAGATGAACTCGGAGAACTTGCGGCTGCTTTTAACAGCATGGCAGAGCAATTGCAGCACTCATTTACTTCGATCTCGGAAAACGAAAACCGAGTCAAACAATTTCTAAATGCAGTACCGCTCGGCATTTTTATTGCCGAGCCAAACGGTCAACCTCACTACATTAATCCGACAGGAGAGCAACTTTTAGGTCAAGGAATTATAGCAGCAAATTCTGAAAATTTGCGAAAATCCTACCGAGTTTATTTAGCTAGCACTCAGGAAATTTACCCGGCGGAACGCGACCCAATTTTAAATGCTTTGCAGGGTAAAAGTGTAACTGTTGATGACATTGAAATCTCCTCGACTGACAAAACTGTTCCCCTGCAAGTTTGGGGAACTCCTATTTATGACGCTCAAGGAAATATTATCTACGGGATGTGCGCTTTTCAAGATATTACAGAACGCAAACTAGCGGAGAAAATATTAAAGGAATACAACGACAATTTAGCAGTGCAAGTGGCAGAACGTACCGCCGATCTTGCCAAGGCAAAAGAAAAGTTTTCTAAAGCTTTTCGTTTAAGTCCTAATGCGATTACCCTGACTAGAATCAGCGATGGTCGCCACATAGAAGCCAATGAGAGCTTTTGTCGGATGATGGGGTACAGTCACGAAGAAATTATTGGAAAAACAGCGGTAGAACTCAATTTTTGGGCGAGTTTGGGAGAGCGCGATCGCATGATTCAAATGTTAAAAAATAAGACGGCAATTCACAATTATGAGCTGAGGTTTCGCAATAAAAATGGTACAGAAAGAACGGCACTGCTGTCGATAGAAACCATCGATATTGACGGAGAAGCTTGTTTTTTGTCGATTTCTAGCGATATTACCGAGCGCCAAAAAGCAGAAACTGCCCTCCGGGAAGCCGAAGAAAAGTACCGCAACATTTATGAAAATGCTTTGAATGGAATTTTTCAAACTGCTATTGACGGGAAATACATCAGCGCTAACCCCGCTTTAGCTAACATCTACGGTTACGACTCGCCTGCAGATTTAATAGCAGCACAGCCGAATTTCCATAACCAGCTTTATGTGAAACCCAACCGCCGCGACGAATTTGCAGCGCTGATGAACGAGTACGGGATACTATCAAACTTTGAATCGGAAATTTACCGCAAAGATGGCAGCATAATCTGGATTTCGGAAAATTGTCGCGCTGTCTGCGATGCCGCAGGAAATCTACTTTACTACGAAGGTTTTATTAAAGACATTACTGATAGCAAACAAGCGGAAATTAAAATGCAGCAGGCGAAAGAAGCGGCCGAAGCAGCAAACAAAGCGAAGAGTACCTTTCTCGCCAATATGAGCCACGAATTGCGATCGCCCCTGAACGCGGTCATCGGCTTTGCTCAAGTCATGATCCGCAGTAAAACGTTGTCTCAGGAAAATCAAGAAGATGTCGGAATTATCCTGCGGAGTGGCGAACATTTACTGGCTTTAATTAACCAAGTTTTAGACTTGTCAAAAATCGAAGCCGGACGCACGACGATTAATGAAAAAAGCTTCGATTTGTACCAACTCATCGACGATTTAGAAGATATGTTTGCTCTCAAAGCTGAGCAAAAAGGTTTGCAATTAATCTTCGACAGAGACGCAGAAGTTCCCCATTACATTTGTACTGATGAAGTTAAATTGCGGCAAGTCTTAATTAATTTGCTCAATAATGCAATTAAATTTACTTCAGAAGGGGGAGTGTCGGTGCAAGTCAAAGGAGGAAGGCGGAATATACATAAAAACAGCACTGACCAATTGCCCGGCCGCTACTGGCTGCATTTTGAAGTTCAAGATACTGGTGCAGGCATTGCTGCTGAAGAAATCCATCAGTTGTTTGAAGCATTCGTGCAGACGAAAACAGGTAAAGATTCTCAGGAAGGAACGGGTTTAGGTTTAGCTATTAGCCGCCAGTTCGTGCAATTAATGGGAGGTGAATTTACTGTTAGCAGCGAGATCGGAAAGGGTGCAGTATTTCAGTTTGACATCCAAGTTCATCTGGTTGAAGCTAGTGATATTGAAAGCAAAAAAACTCAACGTCGAGTTGTTGCCCTGGAACCAAATCAGCCGAGTTATCGCTTGCTAATTGTGGACGACAAACCTTTGAACCGCCAACTGTTAGTAAAACTTCTCAGTCCACTCGGATTTGAGTTGAGAGAAGCGAATAACGGTAAAGAAGCGGTGGATATTTTTATGGAGTGGGAACCGCATCTGATTTGGATGGACATGAGAATGCCTGTCATGGACGGCTACGAGGCAACGAAACAGATTAAAACTACAACTGGCGGGCAAGCAACGGCGATTGTGGCCCTAACTGCTAGCGTTTTGGAGGAAGAACGGGCGGTGATTCTTTCGGCGGGTTGCGATGATTTTATGCGGAAACCGTTCCGAGAGGAGGATATCTTTGTGGCAATGGGAAAACATTTAGGAGTACGCTATATTTATGAAGATCCACCCGCAGTAAGTGCCGCAGGTGTAGAGGAGTCAAGTCAGGAGGTGCTGACACCGGAGGCTTTCACCTCTCTTTCTCCAGACTGGATGGCCCAATTCAAGCAAAGTATTTTGAGTGTGGACATGGAGGCGATCGCAACTTCGATCGCACAAATCGGCACTGTCAATCCCTCTCTTGCGGGCAAGCTTCAAGATTGCATTAATAATTTTGAATATGACAGAATTTTGAACATAATCGAGATCAGCGAAAAACAGTAAATACCCGATGACTTCAACTTCACCTAAAACCAATCGAGCTAACATTTTAGTAGTGGACGATACGCCAGAAAACCTGCGGCTGCTGGCCGGAATTTTGAGCGAAAAAGGCTATCAAGTTCGCCCGGTACCCAATGGCAAGCTAGCATTGTCTGCTGCTCAAAAAATACCCCCAGATCTAGTGCTGCTGGATATTATGATGCCGGAAATGGACGGCTATCAAGTTTGTCAGCAACTCAAAGCTTCTGAAATTACAAAAGACATTCCTGTTATTTTTATTAGTGCGATTAATGACGTGCTGGATAAAGTTAAAGCTTTTGCAGTGGGCGGAGTTGACTTTATTACTAAACCGTTTCAGGTTGAAGAAGTTTTAGCCCGGATAGAAACTCATTTAAAAATTTGTTCACTGCAACAAACTTTGCAAGAAAAAAATCAAGATTTAGCAACGGCGCTGCACCAACTGCAAGCCACCCAAGAGCATTTGATTCAATCGGAAAAAATGGCAGCCCTGGGACAACTGATTGCCGGCATTGCCCACGAAATCAATACCCCCCTGGGCATTATAGGTTCCTCTATTAATAATATAGCTAATTTTTCAGACGAGTTTTTAGATAAATTTCCTCAAATTTATCTAGAACTTTCTGACGAAAGCAAAGCTTATTTTTTAGCTTTACTGTACAGAGCGACCCATCAAAATATTTTATTTACCAGCAGAGAGAAACGCAAATTTAAGCAGCAGTTGACAGGGGATTTGATGGCAGAATCTGTTGAAAAGTCTGAGGAAATTGCGGATACTTTAGTTGACATGGAAGTTTACGAACAAATAGAAGAGTTCTTGCCGCTTTTTAAATCGCCGGATTGGGAAGTAGTTTTAAATAGTGCTTACCATTTTGCGAGCTTTAAAAAAAGTATTAGCCTGATCCAAAGAGCAACAGCGAAGTCTGGGAAAGTAGTATTTGCCCTAAAAACCTACGCTCATTTTGATAGCAAACCAGAAAAAGTCCAGGCGAACTTGCACGATGGCATTGAAACGGTGTTAACCCTTTATCAAAATCAACTTAAACACGGTATAGAAGTAGTTAAAAATTATGGAGATTTACCCGAAATTATGTGCTATCCCGATGATTTAAATCAAGTTTGGACGAATCTCCTTCATAATGCCCTGCAAGCAATGGATTATAAAGGTATTTTGACGATAGAAACTTGGCAGCAAGAGGCAAATATTTTCCTCAAGTTTACTGATAACGGTAAAGGTATTCCCTCAGAAGTTATTCCCAAAATTTTTCAGCCGTTTTTTACGACTAAATCTGCGGGCGAAGGTAGCGGTTTGGGATTGGATATTGTGAGAAAAATTGTGGAAAAACACGATGGTACAATTGCTGTAGATTCTGTACCGGGGCAGACAACTTTTACAGTCTCGCTGCCTATTTATTAAACAAAACTTACCTGCAGGGGGCTGATTCCCCGTGACACTCGTCGCTGTCTCGCTGACAAATACAAGATTTATTACGAGAAACCGGGTTTATCTTGGGAAGTCCTATTAAAATAAGATAGGGGACAGATATCCTGCATCGTTGCCCGAAATCAATAATGTAAAAGCAAGTCATGTCGGTAAACCTACTAAAATTTAAGCAGAGAGGAAAAGATGAATAAGCCTGTAATTCTTTGCGTTGACGATGAACCCGATATCTTGAATACTCTCAAGATGCAGCTAAAAAATGAATTTAAAAATGATTACTTTTATGAATTAGCTGAAAGTGGTGATGAAGCTTTAGATTTACTTGAGGATTTTCAAGAAGAAGCTCAGGTGATTGTGGTTGTTTCTGATTGGCTGATGCCGGGAATTAAAGGTGACGAACTTTTAATTAAAGTTCACCAAAAATATCCTAAAATTATTAAAGTGATGTTGACGGGACAAGCGGATGCAGCGGCCGTTCAGCGGGCAGTAGAAGAAGCAGATTTATACTGTTGTTTGTACAAACCCTGGCAAAGCAAAGACTTAATAGAGACTATAAAATCTGGGCTGGCTAAGTTATGAAAAAACCTGTGATTGTTTGTATTGATGATGAACCTGACGTTTTGAATAGTTTAAAGATTGAACTGAAAAAGGCGATCGGCGATCGGTGTATAATTGAAACCGCTGAAGGGGGGGCTGATGCTTTAGAGTTGCTGGCTGATTTGCAGGCAGATGAATACGAGATTGCTTTGGTGCTTTCCGATTATATCATGCCGGATATTAAAGGGGACGAACTGCTCAGAAGAATTCACGAAAGCTCGCCGGAGACGCTGACGATTATGCTAACGGGGCAAGCAGATTTGGAAGCCCTGAGTAATGCTATTAAGTATGCTAAATTGTACCGTTATATTCCTAAACCTTGGCAAAATGAAGACTTAAAATTAACGGTGGTAGAAGCAATTCACAGTTACTTGCAAGACCAAAAGTTAACAGATGAAATCCTGAAGAGGCAAGAAGTAAACGAAGAGTTAAAGCTAGTAAATGAGGCGCTGTCGGCGAGTGAAAGCCGCCTGAGTCAATTTTTAGAAGCTTTGCCAGTGGGGGTATCTGTTTATCATCCCGATGGCTCGATCGCCTATTTCAACCAGACAGCGGGGGAATTGCTGGGTGCAGACACTCTTTCGGAAACCACAGCGGAACAATTAGCTGCAACTTATCAACTGTATGTTGCTAATACTGATCAGCTTTACCCGCCGGATAATTTGCCAATTTTGCGCGCCCTGAAAGGAGAATTTGTCAAGGTTGACGATGTAGAAATCCGTCAAGATGACAAAATAATTGCGATCGAGATCAATACCACGCCGATTTTTGACGCTAGCGGAAATATTGTTTATGCGATCGCAGCTTTTCAAGATATTAGCGATCGCAAACAAGCCGAAAAAATACTAGCAGATTACAACCACACCTTAGAAGCCCAAATTGACGAACGCACAGTACAACTGCAACAAGCCGCATTAGCTGCTGAAGCGGCCAACAAAGCTAAAAGCACGTTTCTGGCAAATATGAGCCACGAGTTACGCACCCCTCTCAATTCTATACTCGGCTTTGCACAAATCATGGAACCCAGCCCGGATCTTACTGTCGAAAACCGAGAAAATATGAGAATTATTCGGCGTAGTGGCGAACACTTGCTGACCTTGATCAATGAAGTCTTAGACTTGTCAAAAATCGAAGCGGGGCGGATGACGCTCAACCCTAAAAACTTCGACCTCTACCGCTTGCTTGACGATTTGCAAGACATGTTTCAAATGCGGGTAGAGAATCAAGAATTGCAGTTGCGTTTCCAGCGCGATGCTGGCGTTCCTCAGTACGTGCAAACCGATGATATTAAACTGCGGCAAGTGCTGATTAATCTTCTGAGTAATGCGGTTAAGTTTACCCTAACAGGCGAAATCATCTTAAGAGTTATAAAGTTAGAAAGATCGGGATTTGTGGATTTATTGGATAGTCCCACAGCTTGCTTTGATACCACAAGAAGTATTCGGGATTTTTCGAGAACTAGCAGTGATTTTGCCAATGTTGAATGCAGCGATGAGGCTGAGGATTTAACTGTGCCGATTTTTTTCCTTCTATTTGAAATTGAAGATACAGGAGTTGGCATTGCTCCCGAAGAATTGGGCAATATTTTTAAGGCTTTTGTGCAAACAGCTTCCGGTCAAAAAATTCAGAAAGGCACGGGTTTAGGATTGAAGATCAGCCGTCAATTTGTCCGCCTGATGGGAGGAGAAATTGTCGTAGAAAGTCAACTGGAACTCGGTACCACTTTTAAATTTGAAATTCCAGTCGGTGCGGTTTATGCTGCTGAGCTTCCAGATCCGGAACTTAACCGCGAAGTTAGTGGGTTGGAACCCAATCAACCGTGCTACCGGATTTTAATTGTGGACGATCGCGAAGACAACCGCCAACTTTTAGTCAAAATGCTTTCTCCTTTGGGTTTCGCGGTGGAACAAGCCACCAACGGTCAGGAAGCAATAGAAATGTGGGAAAATTGGCATCCGCACTTAATTTTGATGGATGTGCGAATGCCAGTAATGGACGGCTACGAAGCTACTAAACAAATTAAGGCTAGAATCCAGAGAGAGCAAGAGCAGCAAGGAAAGGGGGAAATGAATATTTCCGATCCCGACTCCCCGATTCCAAAGATTATTGCTTTGACAGCTAGTACAATTGAAGGAAGGCAAGCGTTTGCTTTATTGGTCGGCTGCGACGATTTTATTAGCAAACCTTTCCGCAAAACAGATATATTTGATACCCTCACCAAACATTTGGGGGTCAAGTATCTCTACTCTAACTCAACGGACTTTATCTCAATAGGCGATCGAAATAATTTATCTGGCTCCCTCCCTAATGCTGCGCTTGCTTATTTACCTACACTTCCGGCAGAATGGATAGACAACATGAAGCAGGTAATCCGCAGTGCTGATTTTGACTTAATTGTCAGGACAATCGACGAAATAAGGGAGCCTCATCCTGAATTGGCGGAAATCCTCCAGGGTTATCTCGATAATTTTGATTACCAGAAAATTCTCAATTTAATTGCCGAGGCGGAGGAATCAGATAATGCAGATGAAGGCGGAACAAACTGAAAACTATCAAGCAGATATTTTAGTGGTTGACGATACGCCAGATAATCTGCGTTTGTTGATTAGGATTTTGCAAAAAAATGGCTATAAAGTTCGACCGGTTACTAATGGTTTTTCGGCGTTAGATGCAATTCAATCTAGCGCACCAGATTTGATTTTACTCGATATTATGATGCCGGATATTGACGGCTACGAACTCTGTAAAAAATTAAAATCACAATCGCAATTTAGGGAAATTCCCATTATTTTTCTCAGCGCGCTAGAAGAAGGAATAAATAAAGCAAAAGCTTTTGAAGTGGGCGGAGCCGATTATATCACCAAACCTTTTCAGGTGAAAGAAGTATTGGCGCGAGTGAGCAATCAACTTACTGTGCGTTCATTGCAAATGCAATTGCAAGAAAAAAATCAAAAATTGACCGCTCAAAATATCCAGTTGCACCAGGAAATCGCTGAACGCCACCAGGTGGAAATGGAAACAAGATTGCTGCTGCAGGCCACTCAAGCTATTAGCAAATCTGAGGATTTTGAGTCGGCTATAGATGTGATTTTAGGTTTAATTTGCCAAACTATTGAATGGAATCTGGGCGAAGCTTGGATTCCTTGCAGTGAGGGCTTTTTAAAATGCGCTACAGGCAGGTACCTCAGCGACTTGAGTTTTGCCCAATTCCGACAGACAAGTTGGGAGTTAACTTTTGCTCCCGGTGTGGGACTCTCGGGGAGGATTTGGCAGTCGCAGCAGTCTGAATGGATCGAGGATGTTTCTACTGCACCGGAACAAGT
>JARCMA010000505.1 GCA_030248405.1 Microcoleus sp. MP8IB2.171 | reverse complement strand
TTTTCAGCGTCTTTGAAAGCGTCGTAACTTTTGTTTAAAAGGTCGTCTAGGGAAAAGTCGTCTGACATGGCGGTTTGCTCCGAACTCTGATTAAATAGGACTTAGGGACGGGTAGTCAGAAACCGGGTGTTTTTACGAAAATTCTTCCTGGTAGTCCACAGATTAGGCAAAAAACCCGGTTTCTTTGGCCTTTGGGTAGTCAGAAACCGGGTTTTTTACGAAAATCCTTAGTCGCAGTCCACAAATTAGGCAAAAAACCCGGTTTCTTTGACCTTAATGGGTAAGTCCTGTTAAAAATATTGTAGCAATTTGATTTGAAAATGCGCGCAGAATAATAATTGCCGCCGAATATAATTCCGATGCTCTACACACAAAGTCCGCCTGCGCGGACTAAGCATCAAGGGAGTAATTTACTATAATTTAATATTTTAACCTAACAATTCATCAACGGCAATGCTAAAACCTGCGAGAATTTGTTGAGTGCTAACTGTTTCGCCCGCTCGAAATCCCAATATTTGATTTTGTGTCACCACGAATACTAAATGGCTTTCAGGAAAAACCAGCCAGACTTCCTGACAGCTAGAAGCTAAATATTCCTGTGCTTTGAGAAAAACATCTTCAGCAATATCTGTGGGCGAAACTATTTCGGCAACTAAGGGGAAACTCTGCGGCAAAGTAGGAACATCGCCGAATTGTGCGGCTAATTCGGGTGTGAGATAAGCTACATCGGGACGGCGAACTTGTCGGTTGGTGCGGCAAGGTGCTTCGGTATAAACTTCTCCTCCTTGGCCACTGGATATCTTGTAACTTTTCCACAAATAGCTCAGATTGGATTGAATTCGACCAGTTTTCAGTGTCATGTCATTTTTCTCTACGAGTTGTCTGTCCACCCATTCCATGTTGTCTGGCGGATTAGCCATGAAGTCTTCTATGGTAAGATTATCCTGTACGGTGGTAGTCGCCAGCAGAGCCGTTTCCTCGATTTTGGGTAATTCGCTGATAGTCGCCAGCATAGGTGTTTCCTCAATTTTGGATAGTTCGCTAATTCTATTATGACTGATGCTGTGAAAATTGTTGGGATGATAGGTAAGGTGCGCTGTGCGAACCCTACAAAGTATCTCTCATTGATTATCTCCCAGTTGTCTGATTAAAAATCTGACTTCTTCGAGCAAGGTATTAAATCTCTGGTCGTTTTCTAATTTGTACTGTTGAAAATCCTCATTCCGCCGCCGGATTTCTTCATCCCGTTGATTGTCTCTTTCTAAAAGGGCATTGACAGCACCTACAAGCATATCGACATTGCGGTTAGTTTGTTCGATATTCAGAGTCGTTCTATCTACAGTGGAAGACAAATCTTCAACAGTCGAAGCCAAATCATCCATCATTTCGTCTGTCCAGCGTTCGGTTGTCATTGTTTTTCCTTAGCTTGTTTTCGAGGATATTTTAGGTAGTCCAATTATATTTCAATACGGTTCACTTAAGACAGTCCGTTGGGAAAACGACGTGAAAAATAGACACTCTTGTTTGCTTCGTGGGTACACTCGCAATGACAAACAAGCGTTAAGTAAACCGTATTGAATTATATTTTAGCGATCGCCCTTTCTGAAATGTTGTGCTACAAATTAGAAATGTTCGAGCATATATTTTTCCTGTGCATAAACATTCCGCAGCGACTCAACGGCGATTTTCGGCAACATAAATTTAATCACTCCCACCAATCGCCCCCAGTCGAACAATTCAGCAACTGAAACAGCTAGATGAAATTTCTGTGCATAGAAATCTACCCAAAAATCCGGTGCATTTCTCTCTTTCTTGCTCGCCATCCGCCGCTTCCAGTAACCAAAATCTAAACCTTTGGGCGATTCTACTCCCAAAATTGGCGGTAAGTCGGCATAACTCACAAACCGACTCATCCCTTGGGCGTGCACGTAAAGGATATGCCGCCACCGCTCGATGCGATATATTTGTTCTACTTTGATTTTTAGCAGCCGCGCGATCGCCTCTTTAGTCGCAAACCGGCTTAAGGGATGAACGGGGGTTGATTTTCGCGAAAAGTCTGATAACATAGTTGGTAATTGTTTTATATGAGTAGTTGACGTGTCGTTGACGGGTGTTTGAACTCTCGGAAAGCGGTAGTTGACCTCCTTGAAAGCAAGAATTTGATTTGAACAGGCGATCGTCTTTCAGTTTTCCAGACCTTGGGGCGATCGCTTTTTACGATACAATTATTATCAGACCTATATAGAACATCTGTCAAGAGCTTATGGGCTTAATTAGATTGCGGATTCGAGAATTTGCGGACGAGAAGGGGTGGACGCTTAAAGAAGTGTCCGAACGCTCTGGAGTGGTGTACAGTTCCCTGAGAACCTACGCGCGATCGCCCGGATTAGCAACGATTGACGTGACATCCTTGGACAAGTTGGCGAGGACTTTTGACGTGATGGTCGAAGATTTGTATGAGATTGTGAAAGATTAGTCGATCGACCTTGACGATAAAATTATCATAAACTAAATCTAGTTTTCTGTCAATGGGTTTAATTAGATTGCGGGTAAAAGAGTTTGCGGCCGAGAAGGGTTGGACGCTGAAAGAGGTTTCAGAGCGATCGGGAGTCATCTACAGCACTCTGACAACCTATTCGCGTTCTCCGGGGATGGCAATGGTTGATTTTACGTGCTTGCTCAAGTTGGCACGTACTTTTGACGTGATGGTGGAAGATTTGGTTGAGGTGGTGAAAGAGTAGCGGACATATTTATATTCAAACAAAGCGTCTGAATTACTCCAGACGCAATGAAATTTTATCAACTCAATATTGAATGACCATTGACTGAAGGACATCGCACTATTGCCGAATTCCCATTATCTATCTCAAGGAGTTACTTGCACCTTTAGCATCTCCCACGTTTCCTTTTCCATGCTCAAGGTATTGCCCACTTCTTGCAAGAGTTCATAACCCCTTGAATCTATGGGTATTTCTTCCTCAATGAGAATATCGCACAAAGTCTCTAATGCCAAATTCCACTCGCCCGCATGAATATCTGAAGTGATAAATTTTATTTGAGCCTCTGAAAGTTTTGGCTTAAGTATGTTGACGACTTCCTTGAGTTTACTTTCCACAATTTTATAGTCAAACATGAGTCTATTTCCTATCTCCATCTTCTGCAAATAAAAATTTAACCTCTACTCTAGCGCCAGAATGTTTTTCAGACGCGGTTTTATATATCTCCAAAATTTTCTCGACTTTCTTATCTGATGGCTGTTCGTAAAAATAATAAGTAATGCGACTGGGTTTACCCTGTTTTACTGATTCACGCGCTAAATCTTCAGCTTGAGTCTTAGCTTGATTGATTCTCGTAGATGTTTCGCGTAGCTTAAACTCTGCAACTTCTTTTGCTAAAGACGGATTAAGGTGATCTTTCTTTCTGACAGCATCATACTCTACTTTAGAGTGTTCAATATTGGTAACTCTTAACATTTGTTGATCGAGATTTTTTTCGTCTTGTGTTCTTGGGTCTTTTGGTCGAGTGATCACGCTTGGCAAGTAGGGACTATCAATATCTTCTTTCGTCCACATTTTGCCTTCTAGATGCCACGTTTCAAAAAACAACTGTTGCTCTACAAAAAATCCCCAGTTATCTCCTTTCCAAGTATTTAAAAGAGTTTTTAGGTCTTGATTATAATTTTCCTTGCGAGGAAGTTTGTCTTGTAAACCGCGTTGCCATTTATCCCAGTCTGTTATAGTTTTTACTGGCAACCTTCTGACACTCGCAAAACCCCACTTTCTTTGAATTTCCTGAATTTGACTGGATATGCAGCCAAAGTTAGATACAGCTTCTTCGCACAAATCAATCAGATTTGTAACTGTTGAGTAAAATTCATCTGCATCACAGCTATCATCAAGTCTGCTTGCTATTTCATCTACTTCTTCTAAAGTTTTGAAAGGATTGCGAATAATCCTTTTTAGATATTCAATGTCATCACTAAACTTCATCGGCTCTCATCCTTTTTATTCTAACCGTATTTCGCCCGAATTTCTTCGAGCAAATCTATTGCCTTATTTAGCTGACTTGATACCTCATCAAGTTCATCTTCAAGACTTCTGAACTTACTGCTTAAATCTTTTTGATCTGTGTCAGGAATTGAACTAGACGATGCGCTGATTTCCTCTAAGTTGTCAACGATTCGACTAATTTTTGCCTTGAATTCTTCGATATCATCTGTCAGTGCCATTGCGATAACTCCATAAACTACATGAAAAATTTAGCACAATTTAGGAACCAAAATCAAGATATCTCCAAATAGTACCTGATATTGGAACTATTGTTTCTTCTGGTAATATTATCTCAGGAGTGTTGACATATTGCCCTCCATCTTGACCTTCTACAAAAGCTCGACCCTTGGGGGCTGATGCTATTTCATCAGCTAATCTGTAGCCTAGTACCGTGTCAGTTGCATCTGGACTTAACCGGAAAACTACTTTTTCTCCGCAATTTTCCCGAACTTGCCTGCTAACTACCTCAGAAGTAGGGAACTGTGTACAGTAGATTACATGAATACCAAATTTCCGCCCCTGTAGTACATACTCTTCTAATCGCTGTTCTATAACCTTTTTTAATTCTTTGTCTGCACGGGCTATGGCAGCCGCTTCATCTATTATCCAAAGCATTCGGTCAATTTCAACGCCTCTTGCTTGTATTTTTTTGATGTTGTTAACTTTAAATTGTCGCATTAAAGACAATCTTTCTTCATATTGTTGATGAATTTTCTCAACTAATTCTTTACAGCCTTTTGAGTTTATGACTATTTCAATATTTAGATTCATGTCTTCTAAGTATTGAAAATCGGCTCCCCCAAAATCGGCAATATAAACTTTTCTTTTGGGGTTAGCATATAAAAATTGAAAAATAATCCAGTGTAAAAAGTTACTTTTTCCATAGCCAGGTCTTCCCGCAACAAGGCGATGAGGATCATTATTCCAAGAAGAATAAACGACACTCCCATCATCAGCCATGCCGACTATATATTTATCTGGGTTTTCAGTCATCTCCTGGCCATATTTTCTAACTATCTCCTCAGCAGTTAATTTAAATAGTTTTGGTCGTTCTTGAGGAATACCTGGAACAGGAGTTTTACCGGGAATAACAATGCGAAAAAATCCGCTAATTTCTTCTAGCGTTGCATATCGGTGTAAGGGTTTAAGGTCTTTGATTAGGGCAAAAGGACTTTTTCCAGAACTATTAAAAGATTGAGTGATGGCTGAAGGTGAAGAGCGCACAATCTCTCCTATTGATGACGGTGCTAAAGCTGCGTTATTAAAATCTGCGAGATAAGATGTAAATGGCTTATGAATATCAGTAGATCCGTCACCTAATTCGTTATTACTGATCTTGGGTTTTACAGATTGTCTGATCAACTTATCCCCAAAGTCATCTTGCCAGCCTTTCCGTTCAACAGCCGTACAAATCTCTACATTTTCAGTGGATTTCAAACTTTTTAAGAACTTCTGAGTATCCACATCGCGACTCAGGATTTCAACACAGTCTTGTTCTCCGTGACTTTTGGCTTCGGTTGCACTTCTTACTAATTCCATTAAAACAGGGCGGATGTTACTTCTGGTTTGTGCTAGTGCTTTGATACTGTACTTAAATAAGTTGCTGTGCAAATAGGTTGTTTGATAGTGCTGGTAGATGCTTAATGCTCCCTCAAAAAAGACATCTCTGCGATGACTTGTGACGAGTTGCAGTTGAGGGATCATTTGAGCAAGTGCTTTAGCTAACTCTGACCTATTTTCTGATTTTTGACAGACTTGCAGTGTGATTTCTAGTAAAAACTTTTCATTTAATCGATTCAGAATATCACAAATATTTAACATATTGTTGTTTTTGTTGGCCTCAAATAAATGAGGTACATAGTAGCCTTGCGAGTTAAAAGATTCCGGCTTCAGAGCTTCTCCAATATGGTTGACCCACTCCAAGTTTTGACATTGATTTAACCCAGGCGATAGATCAAAATTGTAAAAAACGCTTAAATTTGAAATTTGAACAAAACTAATTATTTCTTCCCTGATTAGATTTAGTTGTTGAGAATCATTGTGCAAATAATTGAAGATCATGTAAATTTTTAACCGTTCATCTTTAGAGTTGTTGGGGTCATAAAAGTAACGGATAGAAAGCGCTAAGCCATTTGTGTTGCCTAAGCTGAGGAAATGCTGCAAAAGTCCACGCTGACTGTCTGCGATTGACTGACGAACTTGATTGCCGTATCGCTCAATATACTTTTGAGAGTTGAGGTTAGGTAGTTCTGGAATCAGAAAATACAGAGGAAAAATGTGCGTCATGTCAGTTTAATATATTTTTATATTGTATTATTTTTCTAATCTATAAGTCTTTTTATGATGAATTTCAGCATAAAATCTATTTCCAGAAGTAGATAAGACACCATCTGAAGGATTCCAGAAGGTAGTATACAAATTAGTGGAATAATTATTATATAAAGAACAGTGCCAATTAGTCCACCTATAACCGCTACAAAATCATTAATTATTCCTGGCATACATCCTACTATGCAAGTAACAAGCTTGATACATAATATAAACCCGACACCAAATAAACCTAGTGGTCCTAACATTATTCCCAATACAAAATCTTGCATCAAGCGAGGTGAATTTTGATAATATAAAACCATTGAATTAATTATTAGAGTAGGATTTTTAATTGCATATAAAAACGTAGGATAAGAGATATAGGTAATTATTATGACAACTGACAAAAGTACACCACTTCTCAAGAATCTTCCTGTTTCTCTTATTTCGTTTTTAAAAGACTCAGCAGCCTTCAATTTTATCCTTGATTTAGAATCTTCTAAACTTTGAAAATGCTTTGACAGTAAAATATTGTACTCTTTTTGCTTGGAGGACAAAAAGCTTAAGACTTCTGTAGCATCTGCCTTGCAGCTAGAGATAGCATTCTGAAATATTCTCTCAATTTCTGTCTGATATTTCCTAGTAGATGTGATTTCTATCTCAACCTCTGCAAGGCTCGTAAAATTAAAAAAATTAATTTGTGGTAAGCGAAACTGAAAATCTAGGGCTGTGAGTATGTAACGGGAATTCTGATCTAACCTGTCTTGATGCTGCTTGAGCAGTGATACAGTTGCGTCTCTCACACTTTCTTCACGGTGTTGCAGAAACTCTACAAGACTTCGGATTTTTTTATCGATGTTAGCAGCGTAAATCGTGCCAATACACTGAATAGCTTTAACTTGTTCTAGTAGATTATCTCTAGTATCTAGTATGAGTGAACCTCGGATAGCTTGTAGCAAAAATGGAACCGATGCTTCACCCAGTCGGACTACATTACCATTCCAGTCTCTTGAGATCACGGCTGCTTTAGCCCTAATGTCAGTATTTAACCATGACCCTGCCTCGTTAATGGGTTTAGCGGCAAGCCGTCGGAGGTCGATGTCAGCATTATCCAAGAAAGGAATGAGAGCATTTGATAATCTTTCTTTTGTTTCAGAATCCTGATATTTTCTATCTCTATAAAAAGAATTTGCTGAACGCAAACCAGCTTGTACAACAAACTTTTGTAAACTATAAGCCGCCTGCGTCACAAATTCAATACCTGCAACACCTAACCTAGCTAGAATACTCTCAACGATATTTAGGGAATTGGCAGGAATTGACTGGAATAACTGAAGTAAATGATTTTTAGGTGCGTAAACCCAAAAATCAATAAATTCTTTATATCGAGTAGGATCATTCAATAAATACTTATCATTAAGACGTTTTAGATTTTCACTTAAAATTTGCTTTTGAATATCCTCGGTTCCCTTGGATAAGAATCTAGCTGAAACCATCGGAGCATATTTTAATTCCTGAATCGCCCAAGCTGCTGACAAACGAGTGAGTTCGTTGCCTGATTGAGCTTCTTGGCATAATTTCTCAAATATTCTTTGGCTATGACACTTATAATCGTCAGGGTTAGGTCGCTGATAAATTTCATCCAAAGGTTCGTCAAGTCCGTCAATATAGTCAAGATTGCCAAGTTTTGCCTTGATGTTTGGATTAATATATCCAAAGCTTTGAAGCCCCATCGCCAAGTAAAAATGATCTTTGCACTTCAATAATTCTTCGAGAGCTTTTAAGGGTACGTCGGTTCTTTGGGCTGTCACCAAAAAAAGTTCGATTTTTTCTCCATCGTCACGGCAGTGGGGAATGTTGTCAAAAAAGTCCTTGCCCTTCTGAACTGGCGGGAACTTACCGCCACCTTGTCCGCCTGATTGGATTCCTGAGTAGTTGCTCATGGCTAAACTTTTGCCCCCTCATTGCGTGTATTTCTCACTTGGGATAAGGGATCGCTTCCACCTGGAATGTTTGAAAGGTTACTCATGGTGATATCGCTGGCGATCGACTCAAAGCACTTTTGAGTATGATACATTACAAACTCAGCTTTTGGCAAGCGGAATTGCAAATGTATACTTAGCTACAAAGCCGAGATGGTGGCGATCGCCCAAGCTAAGATAGAGAAGTAAGCTTTTGACATCAGTAATGGTTGAATTGCTAGAAATCCCCAAAGCGCAACAGGTAGTGATTACAGATGATGCGCTGACAGTCGATCTATCTGATGGTCGTACTATTTCTGTACCTTTAGCGTGGTATCCTCGGCTGTTACACGGTACACCGGGCGATCGCAATAATTGGCGATTTATTGGTGAAAATGAGGGAATGCACTGGCCCGAACTTGACGAAGATATTAGTGTCAAAAATATCATTCTCGGTAAACCGTCAGGAGAAAGTCAGAAGTCATTTCAGCGGTGGTTGGGCGATCGCGCGAACAAAGTCTAATATCAAACCAGGCTTTCTGTTAAAATAATTTGTTTGTTTGTAGTAAGGACTTCAGTCCTGATTCACGAAAACTCAAACGACTTTGGCCGACATCTTTTTACTCAAACAAAGCGTCTGAATTACTCCAGACGCGATCGAACTTTGATTGACTCAATATTGCTCGACATTTGCCAACATCTGATTCGCAGAATCTCCCTGTTGCAGCGCTTCCCAATCAGAAGTAATCGGTTGGTAAGAACAGTAGCACAGCACAATTCGCAAGTCAGTATCAAAGGAAGAAAACTGGTGAACGCCAGTAACTATCCAATCTCCATCTTTCCCGTGAGTTATTCCATTACCAGAGTCAGATACATTGTCATAGTCGCGGGTTCTGTCCCCCGGCTGGGGAAGAATTGGGTTTTCTTCCCAACTCCAGTTTTCCCAAAGAATATCAGTTAAACCACCCCTCGGCATAAGCTGGCGTTCTTCCCAACCAGGAGCACTCATGGTTTCGGCTTTGTAGACAATCCAGATTTTTTTTGCCATCTTTCCTCCCTTTGCTTTAATCTTGGTAATCTTGCCATGTATCCTGAAACGAGGTTTGTTCGCCATCAAACACGCAGGCCACATCAGGGGGGCTGTTGCGGCTGAGTCGGATTTCTTTTAACCGCCAGTTGTATTTTTCGCCCATTTTTTCACATAGTTCGGGGTTTGTGACATAGTGGACGTTTTCTGGTTTTGGGTTCGGTACGCGATCGCTCCTCACTTCACACTTCCTCTTACCTTACAGTTTAAAAACGAAATGTCTTGATTGCCCTGTATGCGATCGCTCCACTGCTGCACGTAGCAGCTATGTGTTGTTTGGGTTTTGACTTGCTTCTATTTTTGGTTGCTCGGCCTGATTGACGTATTCCTCCATAAATTCGAGCAAAACATCCCTCATATTTTTACCGTCCCTAGCAACAGCCGACTTAAATCGGTTCCGCAGCTCCGGCGGCATTTCTACTCTAATAGCCACATTCTTGTTTACATCCATAAAGGCTCAAGGCTTCACAACATATACATTGTGACATTTTATGTAGTTTGCCTAAAAACTCGCTTTTCGCATACAAGTGCATTATACGTATAATACACCATAGTGCATACTAATGCAATAGTGCAAATGACACCAATTGCTCTAGATTCACGAAAACTCAAACAACTTCAGCCGCCATCTTTGTACTCAAAACACAAAAAAAAGCGCCTGAGTTCCCCCAGACGCATACCATAAAATAAACAAATTGTCAACCCTAACCTAACCGTTTAAAGCCTCAGCACCGCCGGAAACTTCCAGAATTTCCTGGGTAATTGCCGCTTGCCGCGCCTTGTTATAAGTCAACGTCAAACTACTGATCAAATCACTAGCATTCTCACTAGCATTATTCATCGCCGTCATCCGCGCAGCCAACTCGCTAGCAGCAGATTCTTGCAAAGCCCGCAGCAATTGGTTGTTCAAATACAAAGGCAAAAGTGCCTCCAGAATTTGCGCCGGATCTTGCTCGAAAATCATGTCCCGTGGCAAACTCTTCATAGGTGTACCAACCTTCTCCCGCGATACTTGAAACTGTCCGCCTTGCGATGTCAAGCGGAAGATTTCATCATCGGGAGTTTCCAAACCTTGGGGGTCGAGGGGCAGCAAGGTTTGAATTACTGGACGCGAACTAATTAGTGACACAAACTTAGTGTAAACTAGCTCAATTCTGTCCACAGTTCCCGACAGGAACAAAGAAAGCAATTCGTCAGCAATTAGCGCTGCTTCCGGTGCTGTGGGAATTTGTTCCAAGTTCATGTAAGTAGCATCGATCGGCTGTTCGCGACGTTGGAAATACTGAGTAGCTTTGCGTCCTACCAACACGTATTTGTAGTTTAAGCCTTCAGCTTTGATTTCCTTAGCGCGATTTTCGGCGTATCTGATGATGTTGTTGTTGTAGCCGCCGCACAAACCCCGATCGCCCGAAACGACCAAAAGTCCCACTGTTCTGACTTCGCGTTTTTTCAGCAGCGGCAAATCGAGACTTTCAAACTTCAAGCGTTCCGCCAAACCGTATAATACCTCGGCGAGGCGATCGGCAAAAGGACGAGTAGCAGTCACCTGTTCTTGAGCGCGGCGCACCTTAGCAGCAGCCACCAAACGCATCGCTTCTGTAATCTTTTTAGTGTTCTTGACCGACTTAATGCGATCGCGAATAGTTTTCAGATTTGCCATAAATTTCTCCTTTTTTCTTAGCTTTTATTTCTGAGTTCTTAGTTCCCAGCCATCAGTTTTTAAATTTAGCTAGGGTAGAGACACGGCATTACGCATTGGAGTCAACTATCAGGCTAAAACTAAGTCTAAATTAGGGTTGCAGCCAAGTTTCGATCCCCCTAAATCCCCCTTAAGAAGGGGGACTTTGACTGCTTCCAGTTCCTCCTTAAAAAGGGGGACTTTGACTGCTTCCAGTTCCTCCTTAAAAAGGGGGACTTTGACTG
>JARCMA010000504.1 GCA_030248405.1 Microcoleus sp. MP8IB2.171 | reverse complement strand
GAGATGGGGAGAGGATTTTTGCTCAAGTCATCGAAATATACAATTTCAATGTAGTAGCAACTTAGCTCATACCATTTGAAATTTGAGATTTGAGATTGGGATTACTTGCTGGATATCGGTTTTAAGTTTTTCTACAGTTGCATTTTTTGGGTATATCGGTCTGAAAATCCTTGAGAAAAGCTGACAATTCACCGCTAGCTAGGCTCTGATGCGGTAATTGTGGAGAGGAAATCCGATCGCTCTTATCCATTGTCCTGAACCTTGTCTCCCACCAAAAAACGACTATGCCATCCCAAACTCTCAAATATGCTTATTTTCCCGGTTGCGTAGCCCAAGGGGCGGCCCGCGAACTTTACCTGTCTACAATGGCGCTAACTCAAGCTTTGGGCATTGAACTGGTGGAACTCAAAAAAGCTTCCTGCTGCGGTTCTGGTACTTTTAAGGAAGATTCGCAGTTGCTGGAAGATACTGTCAATGCTCGCAATATTGCCTTGGCTGAGCAACTGAATCTGCCTTTGCTGACGCATTGCAGCACTTGTCAAGGGGTAATCGGTCATGTGGACGATCGCCTCAAGCAATCTCAGAAGACCGATCGACCTTACCTCGAAAAAGTCAACGGTTTGCTGGAAAAACAAGGCTGTTCGCCTTATCAAGGCACTACCGAGGTGAAACATCTATTGTGGGCGATCGTTGCAGATTACGGCCTGGAAGAAGTGCAGAAGCGAGTCACCCGCAAGCTTTCCGGTTTGAAGTGCGCCTCTTTTTACGGGTGCTATCTGCTGCGAGCTCAGGATAAGCTGCTTTACGATGACCCGCACCAACCCGAATCGATGGAAAATGTGTTTCGGGCGATCGGCGCAACTCCGGTTTACTATCGAGGGCGGACGCAGTGCTGCGGCTGGCCCTTGGCGAGTTATGCCACTAATCAATCTTTTCAGATGGCGGGCAAACATATTCAAGATGCTCTTGACAATGGCGCTGATTGTATGGTAACTCCTTGTCCGCTTTGTCATTTAAATTTGGATTCGCGGCAGCCGGAAGTGGAAAAAGCGATCGATCGCAAATTGGGTTTGCCGGTGCTGCATTTGCCGCAATTGGTGGCTTTGGCTTTGGGTGTGGAGCCCAAAAAACTAGGACTCGATCGGCATATTGTTTCAACTAAGCCGGTGTTAGAAAAATTAGGCTTTTAGTCGATCGATTGGCGCGGTTTTGTAGTAAGGACTTTTAACCGCAGATTTCAGGCAGATAAACACAGATCAACGCAGATGATTTCAGGAATTTAGAGCTTGGGAATGCAGCAGATATATAGCCTTTCGAGCGAAAAATCGGGTAGGCTGGGATTTTTAGTTATTGGTAATTGAGGACTTATATAGCAATTCTTGCATGATTTTTGTGACTACTGGCTACTCGTTACCAGGCTCTTCTTGGTAACGAGTAAATCCTGCAATGATTATTATATTGACACCGCTAAGAGTTGAAGAGGGTTAAATATCGTGTTCGGTCAATTGACCGATCTAAAATTGGTTCGCGCGTGCGTCCTGGTGTCCGCTCCGGGATTGCGGACACCAGGACGCACGCGCGATCGAACTGAGCGATCGACTATGCCTCAGTTCCCTTACAAGCCCTTGTGCGACTGCGATTGCTAGAGCGCATTCGATCGCCAGATTGACACTCAAAAGCAAGTGTGGTGGTTAGGTTCATATGCAGACCACAAAAGCTGTATACTATTATACAAAATAGGTTTAATACTTCCTAACTTCCTAGTTAGAGACAAAGAAAAAACAATGAAACGAAACCCAATAAATCTCACACGTTCGGTATTAATATGGGCAATGCTAGGAATAATTTGTGGTTTATTTGCTGCAAGTTATTGGATATGTTTGTCTTACATGATGCGGGGATTTGAAAATGTTAGTGGAGGTTCTCTACTAATCGTCATGCCCCTTGCTGGTTTGCTCATCGGTTTGCTCATTCATTGGCTGGGAAATCCTGGGGAAATTGGGTTGATTATTGACAATATTCATCTCAAGGGTGGGCGATTACCAATGAATGAAAATCCTTCGATGATTCTGTCGTCGCTACTCAGTATTGCCAGTGGAGGCAGTGCTGGCCCAGAATCGCCAATGGTGCAAGTCACAGGTTCAATTGGTACCTGGTTGGCCGATCGCTTTAAATTAAGCGGAGAAGCACTACGAACTTTGAGTCTTGCTGGTATGGCATCTGGTTTTACAGTTTTGTTCGGTGCTCCTTTAGGCGGTACTTTTTTTGCTTTAGAAATCCTGCATCATCAGAATGTTGTAGAGTATTTTGAAGCAATATTGCCTGCGGTAGTCGCAAGTTGTGCAAGTTACACCATCTTTGTCGCAATTACCCAGCTTGGACTTGGGCCTACCTGGAATTTTCCTCAGTACAATGTGGACAGCCTTTATGACTTTGGCGCAGCGATTGCTTATGGAATCGTAGGGGCGATTATGGGTGGTTTTTTATCGCTGTATTTCGCATTGTTGGTCGCTTATTTGATTCGATACGCAGTCCCATTTATGTGCGAACTACTTTAGCCGGACTAGCACTTGGTGGTTTATCAGCTTACTTTCCGCTCACACGTTTCTTTGGGGAACATCAAATTGAAAAAATTGTTGATGGAAAATTTTCTTTTGCATTTCTCTTGACTTTAGTTGTTGTTAAAGTATTTGCCATTAGTGTGACCATCAATGGGGGCTGGCGAGGGGGAATAATCATTCCGCTATTTTTTATAGGAGCCTGTTTGGGAAAGGCAATTACTATCATCAATCCCGTCGGATCGAATGAGACTTTGGCAATGATTTGTGTAATGGCGGCTCTGAATTCAACGGTTACTCGCACTCCAATTAGTACAACTCTGCTCCTCGCGAAGTTGACAGGGTTAAGCACTTTTACACCGATTTTATTTGCTAGTCTCGTGGGTTTTTTCTTGGCTCCCCGATCTCCCTTCATTACCTCACAGCGTAAAGTAGATTGACAAACGGCTAAAATTCCTCTAATAGCTCGTGTGGCGGTAAGCAATGCTTGCAAATTGCGAGTGTCGAGTCTCAAGGCTTCAAGGCTTATGCCATGACAAATGGAGTGTTTGCCTCGAACAACATCTCGCCGTTGATATTAGTCAGTTTGCGGTTTTTTATCTACACAAAAGCTACTGTTTCCGCCGAGTCCGCCTAAAAACGGATACAAGTTTCGACGAATTCGGCTTTGAGTCGATCGATTGGCGCGGTTTTGCCGTCATAATTTGAGTTTTTGCTCAGATCCAATCCGGCGGATCGAAATCATACCCCAGTGCCCTCGGGAGCTCGCGCTAAGACCGAATCCGGCGATCGCAATTATACGCTAGTGCTGTCCCCGGTGGCGTGACCGAGCCGGGAAAGCGCTCTTCAAGCTACTTCTATGGGAGTGGAAGCGTAAATAACTGTGAAGTTTTGTCGCTTTTTGGCGAAGTGCTTCCAGCCACTGCGGTAGACTAGCCTTTAATTCTCTGTGCAGGTTATAGCGGTGGCATCAAGCCGTCAAATCTTTTAACTCACAGAATCAGCAAATTTTTAGTGACTCGTTGGGAGCCTTTATTCAATGTCTCATTCAGTCAAAATTTACGATACCTGCATCGGCTGCACTCAGTGCGTCCGCGCTTGTCCGACTGACGTTTTGGAGATGGTGCCCTGGGATGGCTGCAAAGCAGCTCAGATTGCCTCGTCTCCCCGCACAGAAGACTGTGTAGGTTGCAAACGTTGCGAAACTGCTTGTCCTACCGATTTTCTGAGCATCCGGGTTTACCTGGGCGCAGAAACCACTCGCAGTATGGGTCTAGCTTACTAAATATCGATCGAATTGTCGATCGAATTACGGGAACAAGAGAGGGGGCGATTAAATTGCCCCCTCTCTTTTTGTCGCGGAATCTGCATTCTGCGGCCCGAAGAAGGTAAAAATGATAAAACTTGAGTTTTATTTCGATCGCTAAGCAGGAGTTTTACCTTAAATGTGCGGAATCGTTGGCTATATCGGCACGCAAGCAGCAAGCGAGATTTTGCTAGCAGGATTGGAGAAACTAGAATACCGGGGCTACGATTCAGCGGGCCTCGCTACCATCTCCGAAGGAGAAATTACCTGCATCCGAGCAAAGGGCAAATTGCACAACCTCCGGGAAAAGCTAGCAGAGATAGACTCGCCCGCTCCCATCGGCATCGGACACACCCGCTGGGCAACTCACGGCAAGCCAGAGGAATATAACGCTCATCCTCACAT
>JARCMA010000503.1 GCA_030248405.1 Microcoleus sp. MP8IB2.171 | reverse complement strand
CTCTAATAAATTGAAAATGCCATGAATTTTATCAACCCCAAAACCGACTTTGCCTTTAAAAAGATTTTCGGATCTGCTGACAGCAAAGACATTTTGATTAGCTTCTTAAATGCCATCCTCTACGAAGCACAGCCAGTCATCAAAGATTTAGAAATTCTTGACCCTTATTTAGCTCCCAAAATCAAAGGAGTTAAAGATACTTACTTGGATGTGAAAGCCCAACTTGGTGGCAGCAAAACAGTGATTATTGAAATGCAGGTGTTGAATGTAGAATCCTTTGAAAAGCGGATTTTATACAATGCTACCAAAGCTTATTCAGTGCAATTGAAAAGCGGAGAAAACTACAACCTCTTAAATCCCGTGATTGCCTTGACGATTACAGATTTCCAAATGTTTGAGCATCTGGAAACAGTAATTTCTCGGTTTTGTATCAAAGAAAAAAACAACTTGGTCGATTATTTGGCGGATGAATTAGAATTTGTATTTGTTGAGTTGCCCAAATTTGACAAGACTTTAGCAGAATTAGAGACTCTGACTGATAAGTGGATATATTTCATGAAAACCGCTCGGACGTTAAGGTCTGTGCCGGAAGAGTTGGGAAATGTACCGGAACTCCGCAAAGCTTTTACAATTGCGAATGAAGCCAATCTCGATCCTGATGAATTGGAGGATTTAGAAAGGCGAGAAATTTTTATTCAAGACCAGCGCGGTGCAATTACCAAAGCTACCAGAATCGGGATAGAACAAGGAATAAGACAAGGCATCGAACAAGGTATCGAACAAGGTATCGAACAAGGGATTGAACAAGGCATCGAACAAGGCATCGAACAAGGCATCGAACAAGGCATCGAACAAGGCATCGAACAAGGCATCAAACAAGGAAAAGTGACATTAATTGTTCGTCAGTTGGAGCGCAGTGTCGGCCTGCTGTCGCCGGAGATCAAAACCAGCATCGCTCAGTTAGCCGCTCAGCAATTAGAGAATCTAGGAGAGGCACTATTAGACTTTGCCAGTGTGTCAGATTTGACAAGTTGGTTGCAAGCACATAACAATCGTCAATGATAGGTCAAATGGGTGTATGGGCAATCCCCCGTGGTTGCCCTTATGGATTACCTATGTCACATTTGAGTCTGACCTGACATTGAAACATCTAAAGTCGAAAATCCTATGAGCAAATTTGTGTTTGTGACTGGCGGCGTGGTTTCCAGCATCGGCAAGGGAATTGTCGGTGCTTCCTTGGGCCGCCTATTGAAGTCGCGGGACTATTCTGTCTCGATTTTGAAGCTAGACCCCTATATTAACGTTGACCCCGGCACTCTCAGCCCGTTTCAGCACGGAGAAGTCTTCGTCACGCAAGACGGTGCGGAAACAGACCTGGATTTGGGACACTACGAGCGTTTTACCGATACTTCCATGTCTCGCCTCAATAGCGTCACCACGGGTTCCATTTATCAAGCGGTGATTAATAAAGAACGCCGCGGTGAGTATCAGGGGAGTACGGTGCAGGTGATTCCCCACATCACTAACGAGATTAAAGAGCGAATTCACCGGGTAGCAAAAAATACTAATCCCGATGTCGTGATTACGGAAATCGGCGGAACGGTGGGAGATATTGAATCTTTGCCGTTTTTGGAGGCAATTCGGCAGTTTCGCAAGGATGTCGGGCGACAAAATGTTGTGTATATGCACGTCACGCTGATACCTTGGATTCCTTCGGCTGGAGAGATGAAAACTAAACCGACTCAGCATTCGGTGAAGGAATTGCGGTCGATCGGCATTCAACCAGATATTCTAGTCTGTCGGTGCGATCGGCCGCTGTCTTTGGGCATGAAACAAAAATTGTCTGAATTCTGCAACGTGCCCGAAGAATGCGTCATCACCGCTCAAGATGCTAAAAGTATCTACGAAGTGCCGCTGATGATGGAACAGGAAGGTTTAGCGGAACAAACGCTCAATTTGCTGCAACTCGAACATCGCCAGCCAGATTTGCATCAGTGGCAAACTTTAGTCAACAGGCTTTACAGTCCCAATCACAAAATTGATATTGCTTTAGTTGGCAAATACGTGCGGTTAAACGATGCTTATCTTTCGGTGGTCGAAGCTTTGCGGCACGCGGCAATTGCGATCGGCTGCGACCTGAATTTGCACTGGATTAACTCAGAAGATTTAGAATCGGGAAACCTCGATAATTATCTCAAAGATATCAACGGCATTCTTGTACCGGGAGGTTTTGGGGTTCGGGGAGTTGATGGCAAAATAGCGGCGATCGAATATGCTAAACACCACAAAATACCTTTTTTGGGATTGTGTTTGGGGATGCAGTGTGCTGTGATTGAATGGGCGCGCCACACCGCCCAACTGAAGGATGCCAACAGCGCTGAATTTGACCCGGATACAGCAAATCCGGTAATTAATTTATTGCCAGAACAGCAAGATGTAGTCGATTTGGGCGGTACAATGCGACTGGGTTTGTATCCGTGCCGTGTCAACCCAGACACGCTAGCTTTCAAACTTTATCAGAAAGAAGTGATTTACGAGCGGCACCGCCATCGGTACGAATTCAACAACGCCTACCGTAATCTTTTCTTAGAATCAGGTTATGCAGTCTCCGGTACATCTCCAGACGGCCGATTAGTAGAAATGATCGAATTGCCCAACCATCCCTTTTTCATAGCCAGTCAATTTCACCCCGAATTCCAATCTCGACCTAGCGCCCCCCACCCATTGTTTCAAGGGTTTATCCAGGCCGCTAGCAGCCAGGGAAAGCAGGATGTTTTAGAAGATGAGGGTCGCGACTTGGTGGCCGGGAAAGTTGTCGCAAACTGATCTCATATCATGTGCGATCGATTAGTTCTGATATATTAGAGGTCTGTAGGGGCGGTTCACAGTAGACAATATTCAAATCGCCCCGACAATGGACATTACAAAACCCACCCAACAGACCAATAGGATTTGATAAGGGTCGCACTTACCGGACTAGATATCGGGCAGCATTCTCAACGAGTGAAAAACCTCCCCCCCAACCCCTATGCTAGGGCTGGGGGGCTAGTACCACAAGGGAGAAGGCAGAAGGCAGAAGACAGAAGGCAGAAGGCAGAAGGTAAAAATGCTGATTTTTTACTTAACTTTTTACGGATTTCAAGGATGATACCAGTTTCCCAAAAAAATGCAACTTTAGGCAACTTCCCAACCCAGATAGTCATCAGTCATGCCCAATCTAAAATCTAAAATCTAAAATGGTAGGAGTTGTCAAACTATCCTAAAATACCAGGAAACACAGGTTTGAGGAGGCTTTGTGGCTTATTGGAGCAAATTTACTTATGAGAAAAGTACATACATAATTGACCTTGACACTATTAGTGCTTTTTCTAGCGAACTGGATAACAAGCGTATCACATTTTGGCTGCCTAATAGCAGTCAGCCGATTATTCTTAATCCCCAAGGCAATTATGAGGCTTACAAGCAAGTTCTCGATTACCTCAAAAAAACCATTGACCGCAATTCTAAAGGTTCGTGGATTAAGATTAATTACGATCGCAAAGAATTTGCGATCGATATGAGTCGAATTAGCTCTTTTGCTTGCGAACAGAACGGTCGGCTAAGCTTTTGCCTGCCTGACAGCGCAACTAATATTATTATCCTCCGCCAAAGCAACCCGGAAACTTATCAAGAAATTCAGGAATACATTAAAAATACGACTGGACAATCTCTGCCATAAAAAAGTAATTATTCATTGAACAATGAAGGGAGACTATGTTTAGTAACTCCTCACATTCATTTTATTTTTTTTGAGCTAAAGTGCTTAGGTTGCACCCTAATTTTAGATATGAAAAAAGCGCAGTAAAATGCGCTGCTTTTTTAAATTTTAACTATTGAACAAGCTGCCAAGCTAATTTTGCCGCGCCTACCATGCCTGCTTGATTGCCCAATTCAGCAACCAATAACTGCAAATCTTCGCGAGAACTCGGCAGAACCCGCCGCTCAATTTCTTCTCGAACCTGCGGTAAGAAAAATTTAGCACCTGCACTAATTCCGCCGCCGATAATAATAGCTTCCGGCGTCAAAATATAAATGAGACTTGCCAAGCCGATACCCAGATAGCGCCCGTAATTTTGCCAATATTCTAAAGCTTTGGCATCTCCAGACTTAGCTAAATTTGCTAATTCTACAGGTTGCAAACCTGTTTCGCGGCGAATTGCTTGCACGGAAACGTATTGTTCCAAGGAACCGCGATTGCCGCTGTTGCACTCCGGGCCGTCGGGATTTATAGTAATCAATCCTAACTCTCCGGCCGCGCCTTGATGGCCTGTAAATAGTTTTCCGTCTAGGATAACTGCACCGCCGACTCCTGTACCTAAAGTTAGTAAGATGAGGTTTTTAAAGTGCTTTCCTGCACCCAACCAAGCTTCTCCCAATCCGGCACAGTTGGCATCATTTGCTAATATTGTCGGTAGTCCGGTTTTGGCTTCCAACCAGTCAGCTAGGGGGACGTTTTGCCAGTTCTTGAGGTTGATTGCGACTCTCGCTATTCTGCCGGCTGCGTCTGCGGGGCCTGGTGTGCCAATGCCGATCGCACTTACAGCATTTTCGACCGGATTCAGTTGTAAAATAGCATCGGTCATTGTAGCTAAAACGGCTTCTGGCGTTGCCGGTTGAGGGGTTGGGACAGTTAAGGATTGGTGACAAACGCCGTCTTCGCTGAATCTGCCGAGTTTAATTGCGGTTCCGCCTAAGTCAATGCCGATTACTTGTGTCATTCGATGTGGGTTTTGGATGCAATAATTTGGGACTAATTTTAATAGTATAAAACTCTTCTATGTGCGCCTCGCACACCTTACAAATTAAGTTTGTAGTGAGGACTGAAGTCCTCCAACTTCTGTTTTAAATGTATGATAATTATCCACGAAAACAATCATTAATTATTAATAGTATTATACCGATCGCAATACCTAGCCCAAATTCTGGATACAAGCGAGTTCGCCTATTTAATTTCGCCTAACATACGTTGCGCTACCTCTCGGTTGTGCAAAGCATCGTGATAGTCTGGTTTGAGAGCAATTGCCTGGTTATAAAATGCGATCGCCTCTTCAAATCTTCCTAAATTATACTGCTCATTCCCTCGATCGCACCACGCATCAGCCTCTACATTAACTTCCGATTCTGCCTCCTCACCCTCAGCGCCTCTGCGGTTCACTTCCCCAGAAAAACCCAAACCATCCCCAACAAACACCGCCTCAATCACCCTCCCCTTTGTATCCTCCTCCTCAACCTCCGGCAGCGGAAACCGTGTCAATATCTCCCGCCCAATTTGCCTCGCAACCTCTGACAATTCCCCACTGCCAATTCTACCTAACAAAACCAGCCGCTGCGCCAATTCCTGAAGCGATGCCACCGCATCCATAGCAGCGGCATCATCATGTTCGCCCTCTAACAATCTTTCCCCGAACCGTCGCAACCAAGCCGCCAATTCACCATCTTTAAGG
>JARCMA010000502.1 GCA_030248405.1 Microcoleus sp. MP8IB2.171 | reverse complement strand
TTGACAAAGATGTACGGCTGATGCTGCTGAGTCAGTCGCCGGATATCGAGATGCTGAACAAATATTCGACTCCTCTGGTGTTCCGCCCTTCTGAAAAATTGCGATCGGCACTCAAGCAAAATCAACGGCGGCTAGAACCTATATTGGAATATGCCAGACTTTTTCGAGTGCGGCGAGCTTCTTAAAGTAACTTGACATAAATTTCCGAGCATCCCCGGTAGCGTGCCCCGGAAAAAACTGTTTGACTTACTTCAGGTATCTGGGCTGACGCACCCTACATTTACATCTATTTAGGATAACGAAATGCAAAATATAAATAAATCTGATTCAGAACACTCGGAAAAATTTCGCAATCTTCAGACAGAATTGCGGGAACGTTGGCGAGAGATCGAAGAATTCGACAGCGGAGATTGTGACATTATCGTCATTCCTTCTCTCAGCTTAGATCAGCAAGAAATGCAGAAAGTTGAGGGTGCTTACCACTACGAAGAGCGGCATTTATTTTCATTGATTCGCCTGCGAAATCCGCGCACGCGCTTAATTTACATTACCTCCGAGCCCTTGCACCCGATGATTGTGGATTATTACCTGCAATTGCTCCCCGGCATTCCGTTTTCTCACGCGCGCGATCGGCTTTTGCTGTTCTCGGCTTACGATGCCTCGGCGAAATCTCTCACCCAGAAAATTTTAGATCGTCCCCGGTTGATGGAGCGCATTCGTCAAGCAGTGCGGCCGACAAAATCTTATATGGTTTGTTACAACTCGACGCATTTAGAACGCGAATTATCTGTTAAATTGGGCATTCCTTTGTGGGCTAGCGATCCTGATTTGTTATACTGGGGAACCAAAAGTGGCAGCAGGCAAATTTTTAAAGAATGTGGCGTGCCTTATCCTGACGGTTCCGAGTTGGTTTGGAATGCGGAAGATTTGGCGGAAGCTGCGGCCGGGTTGTGGGAAAGGCAGCCGGATTTGCAGCGGATAGTAATTAAGTTAAATGAAGGTTTTTCGGGGGAAGGAAATGCAATTTTGGATTTGAAGCCGATCGCAGGTAAAGCGCCTAAAGAAAGAGCGAAGGCAATTGGCGCTCACTTCCATAATTTGCGCTTTCAATCCACAGGCGAAACCTGGGAAAATTTTAGCAGCCGGATTCCCGAATTAGGGGCAATTGCCGAAGCATTTATCGAAGGATCAGAAAAGTTCTCGCCCAGCGTTCAAGGCAGAATTGTCCCCAGCGGCGAAGTAGAAATTCTCTCCACTCACGACCAAATTTTAGGAGGCCCAGACGGTCAAATTTTCTTGGGTTGCCGATTTCCTGCGGACGAATCTTACCGGCTGGCGTTGCAAGAATTGGGATGGAAAGTGGGGCAAAACTTAGCCGAAAAAGGGGCTTTAGAGCGATTTGGAGTAGATTTTCTCGCTGTAAAGCAATCCGATGGGAAATGGGATATGCAAGCAATAGAAATTAACTTGCGGAAAGGAGGCACAACTCATCCGTTTATGGCGCTTAAACTGTTAACCAACGGTCGGTACGAGCGAACTACTGGATTATTTTACAGCCAGCAGGGCCGTCCGAAATATTATGTTGCTTCGGACAATTTGAAAAAGGAGCGGTATCGGGGATTATTGCCGAATGATTTGATGGATATTATTGCTGACAATCAACTCCACTTTGACAGCGGTACTGAGACGGGGAGTGTGTTTCATTTAATGGGTTGTTTGTCGGAGTTTGGCAAACTTGGACTGACGAGTATCGGCAATTCGCCGCAAGAAGCAGAGGATATGTACAACAAAGTTGTGAAAGTGCTCGATCGCGAAACTTCATTCAGTTGACAGTTGACAGTTGACAGTTGACAGTTAACAGTTGACAGATGAGGGCGACCTCTACCTCGAAGGAAGAGGATTGGAGTAATGAATAGTCTTCTCTTAATTTCTCTCTACAATGGAGAGGCTTTCAACCAATTCTTTCTGGTAAGTCGATTTCAGATTTTCCATTTTTTCCATTTGAGATTTACGGGCGAGAAACTCGGTTTCTACGAGTTTTGCTTTTGCGTTTGATAGGTAGAAATTTAGGAATAAACCGGGTTTGTGAGGTCATAAAGTTGTGAAAGTTCTCCCGAAATCTCCTATTAAATCTCGTTTAACCGTTGATTAGTTGATCGTGGGAAATGGGAATTGGTCATTTAAGCTGACAACCGCAGGTGGAAATCTGCGGGTTGTGCGTGGTAGCTATTGTTTAGCGGGATAAAGTGGCACAGGGTCGATCGAGCCTGTGCGGTTGAGAGGCCAAAAACGGACGATCGCCCTACCGATGATATTTTGCTTGGGTACAAAGCCCCAATAATGACTGTCACAGCTTGCGTTGCGGTTGTCGCCGAGCACCAAGTAAGAATTTGGAGCTACAACTACAGGCCCGTAGGGATACTGCGGAATTTCTTCAATATATTTTTCCTGTAGCGGCTGCTTGTTAATAAAAACTTTTCCCTCTCTGACTTCCACACTGTCCCCCGGCAGTCCGATCACTCGCTTGATATAGGCATCTTTGATCGGTGGCGGCTGTCCCGTGCACAAACTCGCCGGATCGGGAGGCATAAACACGATGATATCTCCTCGCTGCGGGTCTTGGAGTCGATAGCTCACCTTGTCTATAATTAATCGATCGTTAATTTGTAGAGTGGGGAGCATCGAGCCGGTGGGAATGTAGCGAGCTTCCGCCACCAGGGTGCGGATGCCAAAGGCTAAAAATGCTGCTAAGCCGATCGTCTTAATTCCTTCTATCCAAGGATTCTCGGTATCTTGCGGTGGTTTTTCGTCGGCTGACTTGTCTAGACGAGTCATAAGTATTTAAGTCACTGGGCTAAATACAAATTATAGACTTAATTCGGAGTTTTTTGAGGAAATCTGCAAAATCTTTGCGGGCAGGGGGAGTTTTTGTATTATCTGGTTGAGTCAAGTGCATCAAGGATCACTATAGAAGTTATAAATTTTCCCAAACCTAGTTATAGTCATTACTATTTTTCAAGCTATTTTAATGGTAAGATTTGTCCATGCTTCTACGCACATTAGTGATTCAATTATAGCTTATGCCGACCACATCAAGTTTGTTAATCCGTCGCGCTCGCGTTCTGTTACCTGACGGCGAGTTTTTGGTAGGGGACGTTTTAATTTCCGATGGAAAAATTGTTCGGGTTGCTCCTGAGATTGCGGCAGAGTGCGATCGAGAAATAGATGCCAAAGGCTTAACTCTGTTACCCGGAGTAATTGACCCGCAGGTACACTTCCGCGAACCAGGTTTAGAACACAAGGAAGACTTATTTACCGCTAGCTGTGCTTGCGCTAAAGGCGGCGTGACATCGTTTCTGGAAATGCCGAATACGCGACCGCTGACCACAACCCAAGCCGCCTTAGATGATAAGCTAAGCCGCGCTTCCCAGAAGTGTTTGGTCAATTACGGCTTTTTTATTGGTGCAACGCCCGAGAATTTGCCGGATTTGTTGGATGCGAATCCGACTCCGGGGATTAAGGTGTTTATGGGTTCGATGCACGGACAGCTTTTGATGGATGGAGAGGAAAATTTAGAGCGAGTTTTCTCTAAGGGCGATCGACTAATTGCAGTACACGCCGAAGACCAAACTAGAATTAATCAGCGTCGTCAGGAATTTGCCGGCAGTACCGATTTAGCAGTCCACTCACAAATTCAAGACAATCAAGCAGCCTTGTTAGCCACTCAGCTAGCCGTAAAACTTTCTAAGAAATATCAACGCCGACTGCACATCCTGCATCTTTCAACTGGCGATGAAGCCGAGTTTTTGCGACAAGAAAAACCGAGTTGGGTAACAGCGGAAGTAACGCCACAGCATTTGTTGTTAAATACCAGCGCCTATCAAAAAATTGGCAGTTTAGCTCAGATGAATCCGCCATTGCGCGAGCCCCGCGACAACGAAATACTTTGGCAAGCTTTACTCGACGGCGTAATTGATTGTATCGCCACAGATCACGCGCCGCATACATTAGAAGAAAAAGCTCAAGAGTATCCAAATACGCCATCGGGAATGCCCGGAGTTGAAACTTCTTTGCCTTTGATGCTGACGCAAGCAGTCGAGGGAAAATGTACAGTTGCACAAGTTGCTAATTGGATGTCTGCGGCTGTTGCTAAGGCTTATAAGATTCCGAATAAAGGAGCAATTGCTCCTGGTTTTGACGCTGATTTGGTATTGGTAGATTTGGACAAATACCGCCCAGTGATCGGAAAAGAGATGGCGAGTAAGTGCGGCTGGAGTTCCTTTGAAGGTTGGAATTTGACTGGATGGCCTGTGGTGACGGTTGTGGGAGGAAAAGTTGTTTTTGATCATGGCAAGTTGGATACAAATGTCAGGGGAGAAGCTTTGAGATTTGACGCTTAGGTAAGACTCGGCGGTTGAAACCGCGCCTTGTCAAACTAAGTCCGCCTCCGCGGACTAAAGAATCTGGTCGGATTTAAGCACCCTACTTCTCGGCGGTTGAAACCGCGCCTTGTCAAACTAAGTCCGCCTCCGCGGACTAAAGGCGTGCGTCAGTTTTGAGATTGCGAGATTGTCGCGACAATCTCACGCTTCTGACGCACCCTACTTCTCGGCGGTTGAAACCGCGCCTTGTCAAACTAAGTCCGCCTCCGCGGACTCAAGAATAAAGCGGTAGGGTGCGTCAGTTTGGAAATTGTAAATTATCACTAAAAATGTCATTCTGACGCACCATTTATTTATTCCGGGCGTGTGTCAGTTTTGAGAAGCGTGAGATTGTCGCGACAATCTCACGCTTCTGACGCACCCTACTTCACTCCAAGACTGACACCAAAATTTGTGCTAAACTTATAAAAGCATATTCCCTTATTTTCAAGGCGATATTACCTATGCTCCAAGAATTAGAAACACAACTTCTTGCCTTAACTCCGACTGAAAAATCTGAAGCAATACGGCTGTTAACCCAAAGTTTAAACAATAGCTGGCCAGGAATTACCAAGACTCCCGGAGTGTGCGGCGGTGATGCTTGCATTGCCAAAACTAGATTACCCGTTTGGCTATTCGTCAGTTTGCGAAGTCAAGGTGCAACGGATGCTGAAATTCTGCAATTTTATCCTTATTTGAATGCTGTAAACTTAGTCAACGCCTGGACTTATGCTGAGGAGAATTTAGAAGAAATTGCCACAGCACTCCGAGAAGAAGCAGCAGCAATGATCCAGGAAGTATAATTTATGGCACGTCTTTATGCAGATGAACAGTTCCCGTTTCCTGTTGTGGCAATACTGCGAAATTTTGGTCACGATGCCCTGACTATTCAAGAGGCAGGAAATGCCGGAGATGATGACCCGGAAGTATTAGCTTTTGCTGTGAATAACGATCGCACGGTGATGACGCAAAATCGCCGGCATTTCATACGTTTGCACGCGGAACCACCTAACCATTATGGCATTATCGTATGCACAGACGACAAAAATCTAGAAAGATTGGCAACACGGATCAACGATGCTATTGCTGGTGAAGAAACTTTGAGGGGCAAATTGATTCGAGTCAACCGCCCGCCGCAGTAAGTGCGATCGCCCTTTTTCAATTTTCCCATTCCCAATCCAATAAATCGCCATTCCCCATCACTTCAATTTGCCGCCCGTTATCTAGATAACTCAAAGAAATTTGCCAACAATTCTCTGGTTTGTACAGCAATCTTTGGGCCCACTCGATCGCCACAATCCCCAAATCCCTTTCTAATCCGTCCCAATAACTCTCTAAGTGCAAGG
The DNA here is from genome assembly GCA_030248405.1 of Microcoleus sp. MP8IB2.171. Lineage (GTDB taxonomy): Bacteria > Cyanobacteriota > Cyanobacteriia > Cyanobacteriales > Microcoleaceae > Microcoleus. Next base: position 401 of record JARCMA010000502.1, on the reverse strand, counting down.
CTTCCGCTTCTTCGGGTTCCAGTCGATACAAGTCTAGATGATACAGCGGAATCCGCCCTGCAAAATACTCGTTAATCAGGGTGAAAGTAGGACTTTCCACAGGTTCGGAGATTCCCAAACCTTCGGCGATACCTTGCACCAAGGTAGTTTTGCCGGTGCCTAAATCTCCTTGTAATAAGATTACAGTGCCGGCGGGGAGCGATCGACCTAACGCCATACCAAACTTGCGCGTAGCCTCAAAATCTGGCAGCAAAGTTTTCATTTCATTCATTAGTCCGTAGTCATTAGTCAGTAGTCCGTAGTCATTAGTCAGTAGTCATTAGTCAGTAGTCATTAGTCAGTAGTCATTAGTCATTAGTCATTAGCCTCCTCATCTCCCCATCTCCCACTCTCCCCATCTC
>JARCMA010000501.1 GCA_030248405.1 Microcoleus sp. MP8IB2.171 | reverse complement strand
TATTTGAAGCCAAATTGCTAAGGAGAGCAAATAAGTTTACTGGCTCTTTGTGGGACTACTTAGCTTATATACCCCAATCAGCGGTTATTGAGCAGTTACTTCTGAGTAACCAATAATAGAGGTGAGGGGAGTTTTTAATTCGTGAGCTAAGTGAGATAAGTTCTCTTGATTGGCGCGAACTAAGCGAGTCAGTTCTTGATTTGTAAGTTGCAATTGGTTTTGCAAATCCTGTAGTTCTTGGAATCTTTCCTGGGTAAAGGTTTGGAAACATTTAGCAATTACTTCGTCGAGGGCCGTGTCAATTAAGCGGTAAGCTCGGCTCACTTCAGCGGCTGAGCCTTTTAGCAATTCTGGCTCTAAAGCGTCGAAAATTACCCTCCGCAGCAAGCGGTATTCCCGCGCAATTTCTTCGGCATCGTAGCCTTGTTTTGCCCTGAGAGTTCCGTGTTCTAAACTTTTTTCTACGAGTGTGAGAATGTCGCTCTCTTGGGATTGGGAAAGCATGGTTACGATCGCTTGCAGTACCATTGGAATGCTGTCGCGCACGGAAGTGTAGGTGAGTTGCTTGGCGGTTTCTATTTGCTCGTCGGCGCGAACAGCTTCGATCCAGTTGTGGGTAATTATGTCAATTTTATCTTGTAACGCTTGACTAAAATCTCTCATGGCTGTTATACGTCAAGTGAGCGATCGTATTTTATCTCTCTAGGTTAGTTTAATAATTAACTTTTTGAATTTTCTCTCAACTTTTGAGCTTTGCCGATCGCCAATAGCTACTCCTAAAAAAATATTGACAAAATGAAATGCTCGTGATACGTTGTGTTAAATTGGCTTAAAAAGTCAAGCCTAATCCAGCACTGCGCGATAAAACCAAGCGTGTGGCTGGAGCGGAGGAACCAATTTTCGGGGCGAATCTCTACAGAATTAAAAAGCAAAGTTAAAAATTGCCAAATTTGAGTGTAGTTTTTGATTTTGAAATCTAAGGAGAAGGACATCTCTCAGTCCTAGCCCGTCAGCTAACTTCGCAGGCATTGAGAAGAGACTGAAAAGCCAAATGTTCTGAACAAGATAATTTGGCTTCGTCAGTGTCTCAGGTTGGTATTGTTCAAGATTCTTGTACCTGCCCTGACTCTGAAGGAGATTGAAATGTTCATACAGCTTAATTTATCTGCGATCGCAGTTGCAGGAGTTGCAACGTGGAAGCGTGTAAAACCCGTTGTCATCCGAGATGCTGTTTTATTACCTGCTGCGGGTTTTTTGGGAATTCTTGGCCTGTGGTGGATTGTTGCCAGCTTCAAAAGCGATTTGATTCCCACTCCCTATCAGGCGTTAATAGCTAATTTAGATTACATATTGCATCCATTTTACCAGCGCGGGCCTGGAGATTTAGGCATTGGCTGGCTGCTGCTAGCGAGTTTGCGGCGGGTGTTGGTGGGATTTTTCCTGGGTGCAGCAGTTGCGATTCCCGTGGGATTTCTGATCGGGATGTCGAAACCGGCAATGATGGCGCTAAATCCGCTGATTCAAATCTTCAAACCGGTATCGCCGCTAGCGTGGCTGCCCATAGCTTTATCGATTTTTAATTTAGCAGAACCATCGGCAATTTTTGTCATATTCATCACGTCTTTGTGGCCGACAATTATCAACACAGCTTTGGGAGTTGCTAGCGTTTCCAAGGATTATCTGGATGTGGCGCGAGTGTTGGAAATGCCGCGCTGGAGGCGGATTACCAAGATAATTTGGCCGGCGAGTTTGCCCTACATTTTTACAGGTTTACGGATTAGTTTAGGGATTGCTTGGCTGGTGATTGTGGCAGTGGAAATGCTGACAGGCGGTGTGGGAATTGGCTTTTTTGTCTGGGATGAGTGGAGCCGTTTGAATCTGAGTTCGGTATTTTTAGCGGTGTTTGTAATTGGCTTAACTGGATTATTGCTCGACGCTGCCGTTGACAAAGTTCAGGAATTAGTAACGCATCGATCTGTCATTAATCATTAGTCATTAATCATTAGTCATTAGTCATTAGTCATTAGTCATTAGCTAGCTAAAAGCTTAGGGCTTTTGATGGCGGACATTTAGCTATTAGGGATCGAGAATTAAATATGAGTGACAAGTTTTCCACTGAATGGAACCGCCGAGAGTTTTTGCAAGGAATCGGATCGGTGGCGGCGGGAATGGCTTTATCTGGGTGTGGAATTAGCGCGGATCGATCGGCAAAAGGACTGACTGAAGAAGCCTCAGCCGTAAAGCCGGTGGTCGATTCCCGAACCTTAGAAAAACCAAATTTAACCGTAGGATACGTGCCGGTTAACGATTGTGCACCATTTGCGATCGCCTGGAAAAAAGGCTTTTTCCGCAAATACGGTTTAAACGTCCAACTCAACCGCGAAGCAAGCTGGGCAACCTCCCGCGACGGCGTAATCTTCGGCCGCCTCGACGCCTCCCCAGTCGTATCCGGCGCGGTCACAAACGCCCGAATTGGCGCCGAAGGAGCGCGCCACGCACCCCTGTGCGCGGCAATGACAATTCACCGCCACGGCAACGCCATGACGATGAACAAAGCTATGTGGGATTTCGGTTTACGCCCGTGGCACGAATATAACGGCAATTTGGAAGAATTTGGTAAACAATTTCGAGCCTTTTTTGACAGTCAGCCGTCGGAAAACAGGGTTTGGGCAGTGGTTCTGAGTTCTTCGATTTACGAATACTTTATCCGCTACATATCGGCGGCTGCGGGTGTCGATCCGTTCAAAGAATTTCGGGTAATTATTGTGCCGCCGCCGCAGATGGTAACTAATATCAGGATTGGCGCGATGCAGGCTTACATGGTGGCCGAACCTTGGAATACGCGGGCAATTCAAGGCAATTTGGGAGTGGGTTTTACCTTCGTGCAAGGCAAGGAAGTTTGGCTGGGACATCCCGATCGCCTTTTGGGAGTAATGCAATCTTTCATTGATGAAAATCCGAAGACTTATTACTCGCTGGTTAAGGCAATGGTGGAAGCTTGTCAGTATTGCAGCAAGCCGGAAAATCGCAATGAAATATCGGCGCTGCTGACTGAGCGATCGTTTACGGGGGCGAAACCGAAAAAAGGGGCGATCGACAAATTTACGCGACCGGCAATAGTTGGCGACTACAACTATGGAGGGTTTGACGAAAAAGACCGCACCATACAATCGGAAGATGCAACTATTTTCTATGACATTCCTAAGAATTTGCCTCAAATACCCGGAAATCATTCAACATTTATGTGGCAGTCTCAGAGTATTTGGTTGATGACTCAAGCCGCTCGCTGGGGACAGATTAAAGAAGTTCCAAAAAATGCTGAGGAATTAGCTAAAACAGCTTGGAAAACCGACCTTTACCGCAAGATTGTTGCCGAAATGGCGATCGATTGTCCCCAGGAGGATTACCAAGTGGAACCTGTAGAACTTTTCATTGATAAAAAGGCATTTGATCCTAGCGATCCGGTGGGTTATTTGAATAGTTTTGAAATTCGAGCCAACCGCCCTCAGTCTTTTTTTCAGTCTTAATGTTTGAGATGTTGCGCTTTTCCTAATGTCCCGCCAGGGACTTAAGTCCCTGGCTAATAGCTAAAGTCGGTTGAAACCGACTGGGAGCATCTCATATTTGTCAAAACACTTCTTCTGCCTCCTGCCTCCTGTGTCCCAACTCCAATTTCTAGCTTGGCTGCTTTCATTGAGATGCTCCCAACCGACAGCCCAATTTTAGGATTTAGGCAATAGCCAGAAAAGTCAATTAACACTTTACTACTTTTTAGGAGAATACCGTGAGTCAATACACTTCTACTTCTACCAGTACCAAAAATTCCGTCAAGAGCGATCGTCTCTTTCTGGAAATCGACAATTTGTTCAAGTCTTACAAAAATGGTGACGGTACAGAATTTAGCGTCTTGGAAAATATCAATTTAAGTATTGGAGAAAACGAATTTATTTCGGTAATCGGTCACTCTGGCTGTGGCAAATCAACGCTGCTAAAAATAGTTGCGGGTTTGGAAAAACAGAGCGGGGGAATGGTGACACTGGAAGGAAAAGAAATTCGCAAACCGGGAGCCGATCGCATGATGGTATTCCAGCACTACGGATTGCTGCCTTGGCTGACGGTGCGGGAAAATATTCGGCTGGCAGTTGATGAAGTTTTGCAAAGTCTTAGCCGTTCCGAGAAGATTAGTCTTGTCAACGAACACCTAGCAATGGTAAACTTAACATCGGCAGCCGATAAATATCCAGACGAGATTTCAGGGGGAATGAAACAGCGGGTTGGGATTGCGCGAGCTTTGGCGATTCGACCGAAAATGTTATTAATGGACGAACCGTTTGGAGCGCTGGATGCTCTAACACGCGGCAAGTTGCAGAAACAGGTGCTGGATATCTGGGAAAATCACAGACAAGCTGCAATGATGATTACTCACGATGTGGATGAAGCTATCTATATGTCTGATCGCATTGTGCTGATGACAAACGGCCCGGCGGCGACAATAGGGGAGATTTTGTCAGTGCCGTTTGCACACCCGCGCGATCGCCAGGAGTTGCGGGAATCGAAGGATTATTACGAACTCCGCAACTATGCTTTGAATTTTCTAGATCGCTACTTTACCCAAGACGAATAACGCCCGACGGACAGACCAAACAATTCACTTAAGAGAGGTCAAGCCTGTGAAGCTCAAAACAATGTTAGCGCGTTTTGAAAGTGCATTAGGATACCAAAATTTAGCAGAAGAAATGGTGTTGCTGCCGGAGCCGACATTACCAGTTTCTAAGAAATCAAAATCGCCTAAACAGGCAAAAACAATCAATTTTATTGTCGGTTACAACAGTTCTCCCCAAAGTCAAATAGCTCTGGATATTACCCTTTGGATGGCGCATCAAACTCGTTTAGTAACAACTAAAGAAGTCACGGTTCAAGTCGTCTACGTGATCGACGAATCGCCCAAAAGTTACCGCGAAGATACTGGCAATTTTGCTGTGGGAAATTCCTTGGCCGCACAGCAGAAAGTGTCTGATTTAGAGGAAACATTCGCCCTTAATTGTGCAGCGCCTGGGCTCGCTTTACCAACCGAAATCCCATCGGTATCCCAGCAAAAAACTTGGATCGATCCGCATCATTTCCAAGCAATTTATGGTCAAAATAATGAGTACGAGGTAGCAGATAAGTTGCTGTGGCAAGCGCGCTGTTTGGCTGAGGAGTGGCGCGGTTTATTCAAAGCTCATTTACGCATTGGGCGGGTTGCTACAGAACTGAGAAATGTGGTTGAATTAGAATCAGCAAATTTACTGTTCTTGGGCTGTGGTTCTGGCAACCATCCGCTCGTTAGGGAACTAGGCAATAATTTTCCGTGCTGCGTGCTCGGGATTCCTGCGGCACTCAGCTATCAGATGGATGTTCAGCCTGAAGAAAGTTTGAGCAAGTTACAGTTGGCTACAACTATGTCTGCACATTAAACTTGTTCAGCACTTACGCAAAACTATATGTAAGGTTCGCAGTGCAAACCCTACCGCTATAAATTCGCGCGCTAAACCTTTTTTTGCGTAAGTTCTATGCCGATAAAAAATTAACAATAGTTTTCTCGCTCGAAGTCCCAACTACCAGACAATTGGGACTTTTTTTGATTATTGAGATGTTTAAAATTACTCTTAAGGAAAAATGTCGTCACTTACCTGATCATAGACAATTCGTTAACTAATTTGATCTTTCCTCGGCACACAGAGCGCAGGAGCCGATCGATCGAGCGTTTATCTTCCTCAGTTAAAGTTTCGTCAAAAATAGCCGCCATCAAACCGTATCTATCAGCTAAAGTAATGTAGCCTGTATGATTCACTTCGGCAAACAGCTCGCCCAAAGCAGATGGAATCAGGTTGACAGGAGTTTGCATAGAGATTGAGTCTCAACTTGACGATCGCGCGATCGATCGTTTCTGCGGTAACAGAATGCGATCGCACTTTCATAGTTTGTACGTATACTCCATTAAAAGATGTGACAGCCAACAGCAAAAACTTGTGATACTAAACAGCCAAATCTGTGAACTAAATCACATTCAATATTTGCGAATCATGCCTAAATCTGTAGGGTGCGTCGCCATAAAAAATCCCTGACTTGCATATCTACAATCTTACAGCGACGCACCTGCACTACAGCAACAGTGTAAACAAACCCAATACTTTCTTGGTAGTATTAATTTGTACTAAAGATTGTAAATCGGCACTGCTTCCACAGGTTCAGCCAACTCAAACTTAAACACCTGGGAATAGAAATAGAATTCACCATCAAGAGTTCTTTTGATATTTTCAGCGCGCCGAAAACCATGCTGTTCCCCTTCATAAGCAACGTAAGCAACCGGCAAACCTTTAGCCTTCAATATCTCTACCATCATCTCCGCTTGATTCGGCGGCACGACTTTATCTTCCAATCCTTGAAAGAAGATCACAGGACAAGATAAACGTTCAGCAGAATGAATGGGAGAACGAGCTACATACAAATCTTTGCGTTCAGGATAAGGCCCAATCAATCCATCCAGATAGCGCGCCTCAAACTTGTGAGTATCCCTTGCCAAAGCTTCCAAATCGCTAACTCCATAATAGCTCGCACCGGCCTTAAAAACATCGCGGAAAGTAAGAGCGCACAGAGTAGTGTACCCCCCTGCACTGCCTCCGGCGATCGCCATTCTGTCACCGTCAACCAAACCCTTTTGAGCTAAATATTTAGCACCATTAGCACAGTCATCAACATCGACAATTCCCCAACTATCTTGCAGTCTTTTTCTGTATTCTCGGCCGTAACCAGTGCTACCGCCGTAGTTGACATCAAGCACAGCAAAACCGCGACTCGTCCAATATTGAATTTGAAAATTCATGCTGCTAGAAGTAGCAGCAGTGGGGCCGCCGTGGGTTTTGACGACAAGTGGCGGTTTTTCACCCGCAGGTGCAGCAAAATCTTGATTTTTCGGGGGATAGAAGAAACCGAAAGCAGTCAAATTGTTTTCCGTGGGAAATTCCAGCGGTTCCGGTACGGAAAGATAACCAGAATCGATGCTTAAATCGCTCGATTTTCGCAAAATTTCCCGTTGACTTGTGGCTAAGTTGAGTTGTACAATTGCAGTAGGTGCAGTCGGCGAACCTGCCAGAAAAACAACCGTTTCTCCCCGCGCTTTCACCGAGGAAATATCAGTGTAACCTGTCTCGATCGTTGTCAACTGCTTCGTCGCTAAATCGAGACTCGCTAAATGCCACTTACCTTGCTGAGTGTAAGTGCAAATAATTTTGCTTTCCGAGACAAAAGCGTAGGTAGACATTCCAAAAACCCACTGAGGGAGGCCAAATTCAGCGGCCATTTCGCACAAAGGTTCGATTTCTTGTTGTTGCTGCAAGCTGGGATTGACGGTTCTATATAAATTCCACCAGTTCGACTTGTCAGAAACAAAATACAAAACTCCATCGGGCGACCATTCCGGCTGAAAAATCGACTCATCAACCCCGCCAGCAACTAAGTTTTTATTACCTAAAGAACCATCAGCATTAATTTCTGCTACCCACAATTCTGTCCCATCCCACGGCATATTGGGATGGTTCCAACAAATCCAGGAAAGTTGAGAACCGTCAGGACTCAAACGAGGCGAAGCATAAAAATTGTTGCCTTGAGCTAAGATTTTAATATCGGCGCCGTCATCTAAATTAATGCTAACAATTGTATTGACAGCTTCGCCCTCACCTGCATGGTCTTCGCGCACGCAAATCAGGCGATTTTTTGGGTTGTCAACAATCACATCTGCGTAGCGAGAATTAGCAGCAGGTGTCAGGGGTACTGGTTGAGAATCTAATGCTTGACAATAAATTCGTTGGTCGGCAAAATGAGAAAAATAGACAACACCGCCAGCAACTGCAAAAGCAGCGCCGCCGTATTCGTTAACGCGAGTGCGAACATTAAAAGGAGGGGGTGTCACGTCGCTGATGTTACCATCAGGAGTGCGCCGCACGAGGACGCTTCGCCCCGCTTCCGAAGGCCTTCCTTCAACCCAATAAATATCATCGCCGTCAATAGTAATTTGTCCGAGTCCGATAGTTCCAGAAACAATTAAATCGGAAGAAATAGGTGATTTCCAAGAGCCGTAAGGTGATACTGTATTCATATAGTTGAGGCAGTTGTGATTCTCGAACAAAAAAATTAATATTTGTAGTTTACAGTAATTCAGTCACCGGGAAGCAAAATGTCCAAAAAACTCGTACTAATGGATCACGACGGTGCAGTTGACGACTATCTCTCAGTCGTGTTGCTGATGACTATGGAGGAAGTGGAAACTCTGGGAGTAATTGTCACTCCGGCTGACTGCTACATTCAACCAGCGGTGAGTGCAACGCGCAAAATCCTCGATTTGATGGGGCGTTCAGAAGTTCCGGTGGCGGCGAGTACGGTGCGGGGACTCAACCCATTTCCGGTGTTATTTCGGCGAGATTCCTTTGCAGTCGATCGACTTCCCATTCTAAATGAAAAAGGAACCATTGACACGCCTTTAATATCAGAACCCGGACAAAACTTTATGGTGCGAGTTTTGCGAGATGCAGCCGCACCCGTCACATTAATGGTAACGGGGCCGTTAACAACAGTAGCGCAAGCTTTAGATATCGCGCCAGAAATTGAAAGCAAAATTCAAGAAATTGTCTGGATGGGAGGCGCCCTCAATGTTATGGGCAATGTTAGCAAAGATATGGAACCCGGACAAGATATGTCGGCGGAATGGAATGCTTACTGGGACCCGATAGCAATCGAGAGAATTTGGCAAACCCAAATTCCCGTTGTCATGTGTCCTTTAGATATCACGAATAATGTACCGCTGACTGTAGAATTTTCCAATCTCCTAGCAAGACAGCGCAAATATCCAATTTCCGACTTAGCAGGACAGTGTTATGCCCTAGCAATATCTCAAGATTACTATTTTTGGGACATTTTGGCAACCGCTTATTTAGCGCATCCCGAATTTTACCAACTGCGAGAATGGGAAACAGAAATTGTGACCAAAGGCATCAGCCAAGGACGCACCCAAGTTAAAATAGGAGGGCGAAAAATTCAAGCAATGGATAAAGTAGACACAGCCAAATTTTACAATTACATATTAGAACAGTGGGCGAGGTAAAAATCACAATATCTGCTAGGGACGAGTGCGCCAAATATCAGTACAAAACCAGCCCTGACACGAAGATTTACCTCCTCTTCTCTGCCCTCTCTTTCTCTGCGCCCTCTGCGCCCTCTGCGGTAAAAAAAAACTCATCTCAAAAATGCAAAATATAAAAAAATGCTGCCAATTTTATCAATTATCCCCTTAGCCCAAACCCCTCCCGCACCTCAAGAAATCGTCCAAATCCAAGAAGTGCGACCTCTCCCCGGACAGTTAGACAACATACCAGTATTTAACAGCAACAGTCCCGAATTAGTGCTGCAAGAAGGAATTTTGCTTTCGACATTTCCCCCAGATGGTAAAAGATTTCCGGCGGCACATTTAAACTTTCCATTTCAAGGACGTTTCGACATATTTGCCCACCACATCGCCCGCGCACCTTCGCCGGAAGATTTGCGAACCTTGTATCAAGGAGTAATTGTTTATAATCCTGGCAATAAACCAGTGAAATTAGATATATTACAAGCTGCGAGTTATCTCAGTCAACCAGATGCACCTTTTATTGAATTGCCGCCGCAAGTCGATAATTCAAACAGTAATATTTACGCGGGGCCGGGAAGCCGCGCTGTGAATGATATTCTCAGAGGAAGGAGACAGTCTGATTTTCCTGGGCAGTTAATTATTCCCCCTGGAAAAAGCCAACTGTTGATGAATCATCCGATACCGGTGCGGGGATTGGTACCGCCGCTAAACGGTCGATCGACCTTGATGCGGTTACGCAGCGATGGTATAGTCTATGTTGCCAGTCTGGCGATGTTTGCCCGAGTTGACGCACAGGGAAACGGACAGGGAAACGGACAGGGAAACGAGCGATCGCCCAATTTGACAGAATGGCAAAACTTATTAGACAATGGTAATATAGCCGAGCCGCGCGATCGAACACCCACACCGCCCGAAATCACCGAAGGTCAAATAATTTACGGCCGAGTTGCCGGTGTAGCATTAGGTTCAGAATGGCGAGCACTTCTCTCAGACAACCCCGCCACATCAAACCTAGCAATTCCCCAACCCGGAACAGCATTTTCCTATCCATTAAGCAGCCTCCCGCGCGGAATGCTGGGAACAAATCAAGTGCAAAGTGCGAGAATGCTAGTCCGCTACCCAGATACAGCATACCGCGCCCACGGCAATTACGGAATTCAATACAATCTCAGCTTGCCGCTGTACAATTCTACCCGCAACAACCAAACTGTAACTGTCGCAATTCAAACTCCAATTAAGACAGATAAATTAACTTCAGGAGGACTTAGTTTTTTAGAACCTCCGGCACCTCAAACTTTTTTTAGGGGGACGGTCAGAGTGCGCTATACTGATGACAATAAAGTGCCTCAAACTCGCTACGTGCATTTAGTGCAGCGGCGGGGACAGCAGGGGGAACCTTTGGTAAAATTAGAGATGAAATCGGGAGAAAAGCGGCTGGTAGAAGTGGATTTTATTTATCCGCCCGATGCGTCACCGCCGCAAGTTTTGACAGTGAAAACTCAGGAAAATTGAACATTAAAAATTAGTCGGTTTTTTGAAAGACTTAGGTTTTTATAGGAGATGTTAAAAACTGCGCGTTTTTCCTCAGCCCGGCAGGGGTTTAAACCCCCGCCTCAGAGCTGCAAGTCGGTTAAAACTGAGATGTTGCACCATTGTCAAGAACAGGCAAGATGCCTGTTCCACAAGAGATAAATTTTCTTGTGGAACAGGCAAGATGCCTGTTCCTAAACAAGTAATTGAGAATGGTGCAAGATGTCAGTTAAAACCGACTCAAGAGTTCGACAGAGAGAAGTGATTTTTAAGAAGATGAAACCATCACGCAAACTGTGGATTATCGCCTGTGTTTTGTACGTTTTAATTCTTCTCAGTATCATGCTTTTAGCAGATACGGGGAAATTAGTCAACTTTCCTCTCGCTCATCCGCCTTATGACAAACTCGGCCACTTCATTTTGTACGGAATAGCATCTTTTTTGTGCCATAGAGCAACTGGCAAACAAAAGATGAATTTGTTTAATTATTCAATTCCTTTCGGACCCGCAATTTTTACTATGTTCACTGCGGCGGAAGAAATGCTGCAAGCCATTTTACCAAATCGCAGTGCTAGTATTGAAGATTTTTTATATAGTTTTTGCGGGATTGCAGTTTTTTATTGGATTGGAGAAGTTTGGGATAGAACAAAGGGGCATTGATGATAGAGAAGGAAGAAGGAAGAAGGAAGAAGGAAGAAGGAAGAAGGAAGAAGGAAGAAGGAAGAAGAAGGAAGTTTCTAGAGTGCACAATGCACATCGGTTGACGAGTGTCAGCAACTTTTTTTACCAGAAAGAATTGGTTTAAAGCCTCTCCCTTGTAGGGAGAAATTAAAAGAAGACTATTCATTACTCCAATCCTCTTCCTTCCAGGTAGAGGTCGCT
>JARCMA010000500.1 GCA_030248405.1 Microcoleus sp. MP8IB2.171 | reverse complement strand
GTAGCCGCCCTCGTCCCCCGCGCCGAAATTGAAGGCGACATGGGCGACTCCCACATGGGTTTGCAAGCGCGCTTGATGAGCCAAGCTTTGCGGAAAATCACCGGCAACATCGGCAAATCTGGCTGTACCGTCATCTTCCTCAACCAATTGCGGCAGAAAATCGGCATAACTTACGGCAACCCGGAAACAACAACCGGCGGCAACGCACTCAAATTCTACGCCAGCGTGCGGCTTGACATTCGCCGCATTCAAAGCTTGAAAAAAGGTACAGAAGAATACGGCAACCGCACGAAAGTTAAAGTTGCTAAAAATAAAGTTGCTCCGCCTTTCCGTATTGCCGAATTTGACATTGTATTTGGCAAAGGCATTTCTACTTTAGGCTGTCTGACTGACTTGGCCGACGAAATGGGAGTAATTCTGAAAAAAGGTTCTTGGTATAGCTACAACGGAGAGAACATAGCTCAAGGACGAGACAAAGTGATCCAGCACATGGAGAAAAACATCGATTTCAAAAATGAAATTGAGGAGCTAGTTAAAAAGAAACTTGAGACTGGTGCTGTGGTTTCTGCTAATTCTGTCGCTCCTGTTGAGGTAGATGATGTAGATGATGTAGATGATGTAGATGATGTAAATGATGTAAATGATGTAGATGGTTTAGACGAAGAAATCTAAGTTTTTTACTCCTCAATTATTACTCGTTTACTGGTTGTTTACTCGTTGTTTACTCGTTACCAGGCTGGAGCGAAAGTAACGCTCAACAGCGACCAAGAGCCTCGAATTTAATTTTCGCTCGGCTTCGGCTCTTGGTCGCTTACATGGGTTAAGAGGCACAGCCAGTAAACCAGTAAACCAGTAACACAGCCTGGGAACCAGTAAAACCAGTAAATTATGCTTCGGCGCGATCGAATTTACTGGTTTACTCGTTTTACTCATTACCAGGCTGGAGCGAAAGTAACGCTCAACAGCGACCTAGAGCCTCGAATTTAATTTTCGCTCGGCTTCGGCTCTTCCTCTAGGTATCGGTTCCCTGGCTCCAGCCATAGAACCAGTAAATTGACCGGACTTGACATCCTCCTCGGCGTGAACGCACGAGGATTCCAAGAATCACTTCTTGGTTTTTCTGCTTCATAGCAACTGCCTCCACCCTCAAGGGGATTTGGTCTTACGTTCGCTCCACAGACTAGCCCCGCAAGCCCTGCGGTTTTAAACAAACAGTCAAAAAAACTTATGAAATGTTTATGTCTTTCCAGGATGTTTACCATTGCCTAGGAAAGCTTTTCCCGGTCTACCAACTTTTCCTCGCCGTCGTCTACTGGTGTGGGCGAACTTTGGTGTTAGGCTTTATGTCTCCGTTGTCGCGGGTGGGTCAACGACCACCTCTATTTTAGCAAAAGCCGTCCTAGAAGGACGAGGTTTCTACCCAATTTTCTGATGATATGAGTTCGGGATTGCCGAATATATTGCGGATTGCTATACTTGTACAGTAAGTAGTACAAGTGTCAAGTACATGAATATTGTTTCTTTTAGCGAAGCGAGAAATAACCTCAAGGCTGTTTTAGACAGAGTAGTGGAAGATACGGACTATACCATCATCACTAGACGGGATGCGGAGGATGCCGTGGTGATGTCGCTAGAGTTCTTTAATAGTTTGCTGGAAACAGTTCATTTACTCAAATCTCCCGCCAATGCTGCCCATTTGGAGCGTTCTATTGCTCAGTTTAAGCAGGGGAAAGTGGTGGAGCGAAATTTGTTGGATGACTAGAAAGTTAGCATGGACGGATGAGGCTTGGGGCGATTATTTATATTGGCAAGGGCAAGACAAGAAAACGTTAAAACGAATTAACAAGCTAATTGAGGCAACAATCCGATTGCAGTTTGAGGGGATCGGAAAGCCAGAACCACTGAGGGAGAATCTGGCTGGTTTTTGGTCGCGGCGAATTGATGATACGAATCGATTAGTTTATGCTGTGGATGACGAGTATCTAACGATTATCTCTTGTCGATACCACTATTCTGATTGACATCCTCCTTAGCCTGCTTAGCTATGGTGCGGCGTTTTTGTTTAACAGGAAAGTCGGCGATTCTGTGAGCAGTTTAATTTTAATTTTATGACGATAGCGAGTTTCTATTTAACGGGCGAGCGTAACTTTTGTCACGCTATGTAAGTTTTGCAGGATAAACAGGGATGAGAGGGTACTCCTTTGCATGGCAATTGTTATGCAGCGATCGATTGTTTAGTAGTGAAGCCACAAAATAACGCGGACTTTTTTTGGATTTCCTAGCTTCAATAACTCTTCAATCAACCACTCTACGCAACCCACATAATCTCGATAAGTGTCCACCCATGAAACCTCAGTTGTATTGTCTTTTTTATACTTATAAACAGGTTTATTTTTGGGCAAATCCTGTGGAAAACAACCTGAATTATGAAACGGATAAGCATATCGACGGTCTACATAACCCGTGCATGGTAAAAACCTTCTGCCCCCATCATATTCAATAACTTCCTGAACCATAAACCAAGTAAAGTGATGCTCTATCCCAACAGAATTGTTTTCAAAATACTCCTTGTAAACTGGATTCATGTCTTTTGGTAAGCCGCGTGGCTCTGACAGCGGAACTGGGAGCATCTCATATTTGTAAAAATACTTCTTCTGGCTCCTTCCTTCCTTCCTTCTGCCTTCTGCCTCTTGCCTCAAAACTCCAATTTCTAGCTTGGCTGCTTTCATTGAGATGCTCCCTACTTACGAACACTTATTCAGGCAAAGAAACAGGCTGCAAGTATTGAGAATTAGCGCGCACGTAACAGCCTTGTATTGTCAGCAACCAGGGTTCACCGTTCGCCATCGTAATCGCATTTCCTCCCCTAAGTTCAGCAGAAATTGTATCTCGATTCGCGCGGTAAACTCGTTTAATTGCTCCGTTTGGCTTCTGGCGACAGTTGAGCTCTCCATCCCGCGACGTGACTCGCCAAGCAGGCCAAGTTACAGAACCAGAAGTTTCGCTCAACCAAGTATTAGCATTGCTAGCAGTATAGTCGCCCCTGGCATTAGGACGCGGCAAAGACTCGACCAAATTTACTTTAAATGTCTGGCCAACAGAAGGACAATTTTCTCCTCCTTTCACCTTCCAAGTAACTTCTGCTCCCAACTGGCCACTCCTGCCAACTTGACGACGGACAATGGCAATATCTCCAGAACAAACAATCTTTCTGCCGGGCCCAGTCGAACTATCTTTGAAAGTTCCGTTATAATAGTAAGACCCTGCTGCTCCTTCGGAACGGGTAATTTTAATATTGCCAAAAAAATCGCGATTGCCTACTTTTGTAAAATAAAAACCGTTAGGATTGTTTACTTTTTCTGACAGGTTTAAAGTAGTTTTTCTGGTGGTGGGATTAATATAAGTTGTAGCGCTAGCAGCACCGCACCAAATTAATGCCAAAACTCCTGCTGAAAACCAAAGATTAACTCGTTTCATGGCAATACATTTTATGAACTTCTACTTTATTTATAGCTAGCAGCCCCATACTTTACCAGTCCCTCGATCGAGTGTCACTCATTTGAGCGACAGCGCACTCGTGTTACCGCGCGCGTCGCGGGCTGAGGCTAAACTTCACCCTACTTCACCTCTCTTCAACTCTCTTCACTTGCTAGCACTCGCATCCATCGGTTTGTACCCTTCAACTTCTGACTCATTGCAGGTGCAAATACGATTCAGCAGAATAAAGACATATACGTAAGTAAAGGAGTTCCAATCACCGCTAAATACTGTGGATTTTACGGATACTTTCCGGTGGCTCAAGTTGCGGTAACTAATACTAGCCAGATTTTGACAACTGGCAAATTTCAAATCTCAGGCTAGTTGTAAAGAAATATAAAAGCTCCTGAAAGTTAATTGCTGTGACTGAATGTA
Organism: Microcoleus sp. MP8IB2.171; assembly: GCA_030248405.1. Taxonomy (GTDB): domain Bacteria; phylum Cyanobacteriota; class Cyanobacteriia; order Cyanobacteriales; family Microcoleaceae; genus Microcoleus. Next base: position 8,139 of record JARCMA010000500.1, on the reverse strand, counting down.
CGATTTCTCAACTGAAATGCCAAAAAAATCGTATTGCTTCATTGCAAAAATGAACTCGATTGAGACGAATTTATTTTGCCAGAAACTTAAATCATTGTAGGAGGGAGAATCAATCATGGCTGACGGTCAATTAGGAGTTATATTAAAGATGGCTCAAACAATTAATCCTCAAATTGAGAGCGATCGACATTTTGAAATAGACTTGGAAAAATTGCGTCAATTACCAAAAGGAACATTAGGGTGCTCAGTGGCGCGATTTTTAGACGAACAAGGGTTTGAGCCGATCGCATCTGGAGACTGGATTCAACGAAACCACGACGTTTGGCACGTTCTGACGGGTCTTTCACCTTCTGCTGAAGATGAATTTGTACTTCAAGCGTTTACTCGCGCTCAAGTATTTCGCCCTTCCTGTGCGATTTTAGTTTTAGTTGGATTGCTAAGTGGAAAATGCGCGATCGGATAAATTCAAGGCTTTAAACCTGGAAAATTAGCCGATAAACTAATTGACTGGGAGGCTGCATCTGACTGGGAAACTCCCTGATCTGAAGTCCGAAAAAATTGGGGATTCTACCATTAATTGATTGATTTTTTAACTCATTACTGCACCGCAAAACTATGCAAAGCAAAATTTACAAACCGGAAATTAGCCTGAGTCCACGGGAAAGGGCGATCGCGCAATTAGTAGCCCAAGGCCTGCCAAACAAATGTATTGCCAAAAATTTAAATATCAGTCACTGGACGGTTGCTACTTACGTGAGGCGGATTTTTATCAAACTCGGTGTTTGTTCCAGAACTGCGATGATTGCACTGCTGATCCAAGAAAATTTGCTCTGGGATTAACAAACAGTAGATAAATAAGTAGGGTGCGTCAGATATTAAGAACGGGCTCTCCGGCCCGTTCCACAAGAACATTGAATTTTTGTGGAACGGGCCGGAGAGCCCGTTCTTATTTACAAGCGTTAATTTTTTTCTATGCCAAAGCCACAGAACCAGAAGAATTTCTTAGAAAACTCAGCAATTCTCGATTCACCGTTTGCGGCGCTTCCTGCTGAATCCAGTGACCACAGTGAGGAACTAATTTCAACTTAAACGGAGCCGTAATTAATCGGTCTAAACCTTCTACAAGTTTGTGGCTCAAAAACGCATCTTCTTCTCCCCAAAGCACCAAAGTAGGTACTGTCACAGGTTCTAATTTCTGCCCCAAATTCCAAAGCCTCTGCGGGTGAAACATCTGCCGGTAATAATTGATAGCGGCGGCTAATACTCCCGGCTTTTCTAAAGCAGTCTGATAAATCTTAGTTTCCTCAGCGCTAAAAGATCCTTTGCGAACAGCTTGTCCTTGGAAAACATTGTGTACAAAATCTTTCAAGTTTTGCCGGATCAACCATTCGGGAAGGCCAGGCACCTGAAACGCCAAAACGTACCAACTGCGGCGGATTTGATCTAAATTGCTCGCCATTTCCTGCACGAATCGCTGCGGGTGCGGAGCGTTTAGAATTGCCAAGCGGTTGAGTTGTTCGGGGAATTTTTGAGCTAAGTGCCACGCAATCGCCCCTCCCCAATCATGACCTACAACGTGAGCTTTTGTATAACCGAGGCTCGCAATCAAACCGCGAATATCCGCGCTCAGCGTATCTAAATCATAGCCGCTTTCCGGCTTGTCGGAATCGTTGTAGCCCCGCAAATCCGGCACTACCACCTTGAAATGACGCGCTAAAGCAGGGATTTGATGACGCCAAGAGTACCAAAACTCTGGAAACCCATGCAGGAGGAGAACGAGCTCACCTTCTCCTTGAGAAACGCAGTGCAGGCGGATGTTATTGGTTTCGACAAAGATGTGTTGCTGTTGGGAATCGAAAGAATTCATAGTTGGAAAGTTAGACTTATTTTCGGGAAGTACAGAACCCGCCGACTGGTAGCAGGCTAAAACGTCCCAATGGTGTTAATTTTTCTACTTTTATTGTAGCTGCTTTTCGATCCCCATCGGTGCAATCTAATGAAACTTAAAACTTGTAGGGTTTTGGGGTGTCCGGTTTTTTAGGTGTAACTACTGAGCTTAACTTTCTCACCTTAAATCTGTTGTTTTAACAGCGGCGCAGGCGATTCAATAATAGCACAATTTCGTCCGTTGCCGATCGCATTTTTGCAGCCGATAGGTCAGATTGATTGACGATAATGCTAAACACCAGCGGCTCGTAATTCGGAACTTCGATATACCCCGACAGCGCCGAAACTCCGCTCATAGTTCCTGTTTTTCCTTGCAAAATTACGCGGTTTGGTGTAATATTAAAGCGATTTTTCAAAGTGCCGCTCTCGCCAGCCACCGGCAGTGATGCGCGGTAAATCGATGCAGCAGGTGAATTGGCCATAAATCTCAAAGTTTCCACTAAGGCTTCTGGAGTAATTAAATTGTGCCGAGACAAGCCGGAACCGTCGGCTAATATGTAGCTGTTTGGATTTACTCCTAATTGAGTTAAAACTGTCTTTAGCTCTTTCAAACCGCTTTCACCTGTATCCTCTTGTGGCACAGGCATCTTGCCTGTGAGTGTTGGCGGCAGGGGGATCTTGTCTGTAACTTTTCCCAGCAATCTCAATAAAACTTCTGCATAAAGATTGTTGCTTTCGCGATTAGTTTCTCTCACCAATTCAGCCAGCGGCGGCGATTCAACGGTTGCTAATTCTTGATTTGAATTGCGAGAAGCCGAGGCAACTAAAGTCTGTTTAACAGGAATTCCCTCAGTCGCCAGGGCTTGTTGAAAATACTGCAAAAAATTATTAGCGGGGTTGACAACTGCGACATAAGCTGATTCAGGTTCGCCACCAACTTTCAACTGTCCGCTCACTCGAATTATAGGTCGATCGAACTCCCGACCAACTTCAATAAACTCAGATTCGCTTTGGGCGACTGTTACTGAATTGTTCTGAAGTTGCCACTGATTTGCCAGCTTTGGTTCGGCAAAAGTAACTTTCAGAGGTTGCCCGATCGCCTGCGGGAACAAGAGAAGGTCGATCGCATTTTGATTGAAAATTAAACTGTTAACCGGCGCGCCATAGCCAGCTTGCGCGTCTTCCCATTCCCAATTCGGATTGACTGCACTGCCCTGAAAATAGCTGTCATCGCCAATCAACTCGTTTATGCGATCGACTCCGCGCCGTTTCAACTGCTGCGCTAAGTCCTTCAACTGAGCCTCGGCAATGCTCGGATCGCCCCTACCGGCAACGTACAAACTCCCATTTGCGCTGCTGTAAACCGATGTCTTAATCCGAAAATCTGCACCGAGTTTCTGCAAAGCAGCCGCTGTGGTTAGCAGTTTGACATTGGATGCTGGAATGAAATATTTGGTGGCGTCGCGGCTGTAGAGAGTCGCGGTAGATGATAGCGGTTGAATCAAAATGCCCCAGCGCGATCGGCTAAATTCGGGACGGTTGGCGATCGCATCTACTTGCGCCCCCAATTCCCCAGGACAAATATCCCCAGCAACCGCCGGCGTTTGAGCAGCAACCGCCGACGGACGCCCCAGCACCAGCACTAACAAACTAAGTGCAATTCCTTGGATTCTCAAGTCGTACATATATGCCTAACTCTGGTTGAATAACCTATTTATGATCTGATAATTAGTAGTTTGTGATTGTTAATTGGCTAGATAAAGAACCACAGCTAAGCTGCTACGCAGCTAATTCGCACAAACAGCATTACCTTTTTTTTATTTTTTTATCCCATCTAATCACAATTTCTCCTTCATTTAATAATTTATGGAGTAATTATTCAAATTCTTATACTGATTCACAGGACTTACGCTGCATGAGCCAATTTTGACACTATCTGTAGTCGTAAGGTGCTTATGGCTCACCCTACAGTAGATAACTGAGGAGCGCATCGAGGCTGATTGCATTACATCCCCTCCAAGCGTAGGAAATGCACCCTGCCTGATGAGTCACCCGCGACAATCGTCACCCCATCCGATGCAGCCGCACAGGCAAGTAACTCATCCTCACTATTGAAACTAGCAATCACTCTGCTACTCCGTAAATCCCAGACTCTAAGAGTGCGATCCTCTGAAGCTGAAACTGCTAGTTGTCCTTTGGGTATGATAGCGACTGCCCATACCTTGTCAGTGTGCCCGATGAGCGTACGAAGTTCTTTTCCTGTTTGTAAATCCCACATTTTGAGGGTGTTATCCCTTGAAGCTGAAATAGCCTGTTGCCCATCTAGGGTGATGGCAACTGCCTCTACATAGCTGGTATGCCCTATAAGAGTATGTAGTTCTTTTCCTGTCTGTAAGTCCCAGATTTTGAGAGTGTTATCTGATGAAGCTGAAACTACTCGTTGTGCATCAGGAGTAATGGCCACTGCATTTACCACATAAGTATGCCCGAGCAGGGTACGCAGTTGTTCTCCACTATGTAAATCCCAAACTTTGACAGTGAAATCCCCTGAAGCAGAAACAGCTTTTTGCCCATCGGGAGTGATAGCAACGGCTCCTACATAGCTGGTATGCCCGACCAGGGTACGCACTTCAGTTCCTGTTTGTAAATCCAAAACTTTGAGGGTTTTATCCCACAAAGCAGAAATCGTTTTTTGACCATCGGGAGTAATAGCAACTGCCTCCACTTTGTCATTATGCTCAGTCAGCGTACGCACTTCAGTTCTACTGTGCAAATCCCAGACCTTAAGGGTTTTATCCCAAGAAGCGGAAACAGCCTGTTTCCCATCAGGAGTAATGGCGACTGTCCACACCAAATCGGTATGCCCAGTGAGATTAGGCTCTTTAACACTTCTATGCAAATCCCAAACTTTCATGGTCTTATTGCTTGAAACGGAAACAACTTGTTGCCCATCTGGGGTAACAGCAACTGTCTGTACCGGGCAGGTATGACCTGTAAGGGTACGCAGTTGTTCTCCGGTCTGCAAATTCCAGACTTTGAGGGTGTTATCGTTTAAAGCACAAACTACCAGTTGCCCATTGGGAGTAATAGCAACCGAATTAATCGAAGCTGTATCCTCCTTGATAGTAAGCACTTCAGTTCCACTTTTTAAATCCCAAACTTTGATGCTATCCCAGGAAGTGGATACAATCTGTTGCCCATCAGGAGTAATAGCAACTCCCACTATTGAGTTAGTATTCCAGTTAAAGGTACGTACTTCGCTTCCAGTGTGCAAATCCCAGACCTTGAGAGTTTTATCCCAGGAAGCGGAAACAGCCTGTTGCCCATTCGGTGTGATAGCTACGGCTTCCACAAAAAAGGTATGCCCAGTCAGGGTGCTTACTTCGGTTCCATTCTCCAAATTCCAGACTTTAAGTGTGAAATCTCCTGAAGCAGAAACAGCTTGTTTTCCATTGGGAGTGATTGCGACTGCCTCTACGAAGTTGGTATGCCCAGTGAGAGTACGCACATCCATTCCACTTTGCAAATCCCAAACTTTGAGGGTGTTATCGAATGAAGCGGAAACAGCCTGTTTTCCATCGGGAGTAATGGCGACTGACCGTACTAAGCTGGTATGCCCGACGAGAGTGAGTAGTTCTGCGCCACTTTGCAAATCCCAAACTTTGAGGGTGTTATCATTTAAAGCGCAGGCTACCTGATGTCCATCGGGCGTAATGGCAATAGCACCTACATCCTCATTAGGCCCAGTCAGGGTACGCAGTAATGCCCCGCCAGGTGGTGTTAGATTGGGTATCAAAGGATGTAACCAAGGAGCAACTTTCCACTGCTTTGCCTGTTCCAAAAGTTCCTTAATTATTGACTCATCAAAAGACATCAAACGCCCCAACAATTGTCCTGCTAGTTGCGTTTTATCTTGCTCCAGGATGTGTGCGGACAACCGCAGCGCACCTTGAATTCTTCTCAGATTGTCACTCTTATTCTTAACCCAATCTTCAGAATTTAAGATGTCTGAAGTGAAAGCCAAGTCATAATCTTCTATCAACGGTTGTGGCCCTAATGCAGAAACCTTAGCCTCAATAAACTCAAAATTACTTAACAAGCTCTGTAATCGTTGTGCTTCAAATGCCTCAGCTAGATAACGCGGTAGACTTTGCAAAGCTTCCCGTCGTTTGGAAGGAGACATATTAGCTAACCGTCTCTTTAAATCACTCATCGCCAAACATGGCCTCCCAAAGGTTATCTGACTTCTGTTTCTTAATAGTTTTGAGCGAAACTCCCGCCGCCTGCACAATATCTTTGCGATGCAGAAAATCTCGGAAACTGGCGTGATAAATGCTGTAACAAGTCTCCCCTTCAATTATTGGCTTATGCAAGAACTGCTCCCATTCGTCCAGCAGTTCTTGCACGGTCAACTGCTGTTCGCCAACATACTCAGAGATTAGCTGGCATGAGATCGGCTGATGTGATTCAGCCAAGTGATACACAGTGTTAATTTTGCTCACAGGTAGCGGTTTGGCAGTCATCCCCATATGTCGCCAGTGAAATTCATAGTATTGTTGCAGACCTTGAGGAAATCTTTCGAGGCTCAAGTCTTTATACAAACCCTGCTCAATATCTTGCAGTACATAAACCAAGTACATAAAATTGTTCTCACTTTTTTCGGCAATCTTTTCGATGAACTCAGCCTCCGTCTCCCCTCGCTCAACAATCCGCTGGCGTAGTGACTCACTCCCATTAATTCGATTCTGAATATAGGTGCAAACATCTTCACGGCTTTGGTTTTCATAATCCATTAACTTAAAAAGTTGCTGTGGTGCGTCAGTTATGAAGGGAATTTCAACTCCACGCCGCCTGGTCATTACAAAATAGATACCTTCGGACAGGTAACGAGGCAGGTAGAGAATATTGTCATTACTATTGTGGCTGGATCTATCAACTTCATCTAGAGCATCAATGGCAATTACCACTTGTTTCCCATTTCTATTTAGGGCAGTTTCAGCTAACAATTGATCTAAAAAAGCTCCATATTGTTTGGCATCATCCGGTAGAGTCATAGAAGTTAGCTGATAGCGATTGAGTAGTTCAGTGCAGAGAGTTTTCAAGAATTCCTTAGCTGTCTCATATTGCCCTTGTACATTAAAATGAACCACGCACCCAGTTTGTCGCACATACTCCGCTAATATGGCACTTTTGCCTATTCCAGGGTCGCCCTCGATGATGAAATAGCCTTTAGGGTTCTTTGTCAGGAATTTAGCAATATCCTCGAATACGTATTGACGACCAACGAAATCCTTAGTCTTGTCCTCGATTAGCGATCGGAACTGTCCGCGCCAGTCCCTTGCTGCTGCCTCCACGGCGTACTTGATTTCTAGCCATTCTCGTAACCTTTCTGCTTTGTGAGGGCCAGCATTAATGAGTTCATTACAGCCTTTGGGCTTTTGCTTACTCCAAGTAAACTTGTCATAGATGCCTTTTCTTCGTTGTATATAAGCTTGCTTATTTAATGTTAGCTTTTCTAAAACGAGTTCTTCAATCTCCCTCTCAGCCTTTTGTTTATTTTCTTCATCAAAGCGTAACAAAAAAACTTCTGTCTGCGATGGAGATAAATCAAAGTCATCAGCTTTTTTTCTCAAAAAATCAATCCATAGCATGAATAGCCCCTTTAATTTATTCTAAGTGTAACTAACCTTACACTTAGTTTTATTCTAAGTGTAAGCAATTGGGAACTGACATTGAGATAAATCAAGTTTATTGTGGATTTAAAGGTAAATTCCAGTACCATCCAATTGAAATTGAGGCATTAAAATTATGGAAATACGACAACTTTCTCTTTTTCCCGAAGAATCAGGACAAGGTTTCTCAAACACTTCCCCTCGAAAATCAAAGACCACTCCCAAATCAATATCTGCCAAACTCCCCACAGAAACCAAAACGATTCAACCAGCCAAAAAACGTTCAAAACCTTATATCTGGCCGACTTGGATTTCTAGTTTAATGGCTGAAGAAAATCAGTGCCAGTTCAGAGCATGGTTTTTAGCTAACTACCAGTTCCCCAAGCTACCCAGTGATTTTGACTCCTCTGCCCATGACAAGATGGTAAACCAACAGAAAAGGCAATATCAAGCCCAAGGGTCTGCTGTGTATGTTGAGGATGTTAGAGTCGATAGGAGCATTTCTATTCCTACCTCTCCTTCAGAACCGTGCATGAGACTTTCACCTCACACGGCTCCTTGATAAAACCACCCTTGTTAT
>JARCMA010000499.1 GCA_030248405.1 Microcoleus sp. MP8IB2.171 | reverse complement strand
GTATAGTAATCCTTGCAGGGGTCGTAAATTTTTTACCCCACCCCAACCCTCCCCTTTGTAAGGGGAGGGAGCAAGAAATCCACAAATGATGCGAGGGTTGCTGTAGGATAGCTTCTAACCCTGATGTCATCAGTTATTCCCAATCGAAAATTAAAAATCGAAAAGGGCATAACTTCTTCCTTTAAAAAGGCTCGAACCCTTGAATATTTCAGTCAGTTTAGCAGCTAGCGACAAAAGACTGCGAACAACAAATAACAAAGTGTAGTTGAGGAGAGAACGTGAAACAGCATCTACGGTTAAGTGGAGGACTCTTATGCAGCGTTGCAGGAGTTCTGATCGCCCAAGCCCCCGTCTTGGCAGTGCCGACTCAAGTCACAGGAGTGCAAGTAAGTCAAGGCAATAATGGCGTAAATATTGTTCTGGCGACAGAAAAGGGCGATCGCCCGCAAGTTTTCGCCATCAATAACGGCAATACTTATCAAGCCACAATTATCAACACCCAGCTTCGCTTGCCACAAGGCAACAGCTTCCGTCAAGATAACCCCGCTCCGGGAATTTCTTCAGTAGAAATCAGCCAGGTAGAGGCTAACAGCATCCGCGTTGTGGTAGCCGGCACCAACGGAGTTCCCAACGGACAAATTGTGCCGGGACAAGGCCAAAGCATCGTTCTCAGCGTTTCCGGACAGGGTGGTACAGCACAGTCTGCCCAAACAGCACCTCCGCCGCCTCCAGGCCTGCCCCTGAGCCAAACAGCTCCCCGGCCGGCTCCCCAACAAGTCCGCACCTCGCAAAACCCAGGCGTGCTGCTGCCCAATCCCGAAGTTACTGTTACCAGGAACGATCGCCCGCCCCTCCCCAGCGAAATACAATCCCAGACCAATCAGGCTGCGCCTTTCCAACCGCGGGCCGTGGCGCCGCCCTTGGGAGATATCGCGGTGTCTAACATCGCCCCCGGCGCGGGAAATATTGAACTGAGTTCGGGAGAACGCATCCCCCGCTTGGTGCTGCGGGATGCCCCAGTCCGGGACGTTTTGGCTCTGCTGGCTCGCGCTGCGGGCTTGAACATTGCTTTTACAGGTGGCGGGGCCCCTGGTCAACCGGGCCAGCCCGCAGTGCCTGGTCAGCCAGGAGCCTCCGGCTCAGATGAAGGGCCGAAGATTTCTTTGGACATCGAAAATGAGTCGGTGCAAGATGTCTTTAATTACGTGCTGCGGCTCAGCGGACTCCAAGCTAACCGCCAGGGGCGGACGATTTTTGTAGGGACTAGCTTGCCGATCGACTCGCGCAATATTATCATTCGGACTCTGCGGCTCAATCAAGTCAGATCTACCGATGCAGCTAACTTTTTGAGCGCTCAAGGCGCTGAAACTCAACTGCCGATTACTCGGGTGACTATTCAAACCGTAGGCCAGGGAAATGCGGCGCGGGATGTGGAAATTCGGGAACCGGACATTAAGGCGATCGGCGCTAAGGAAGGCACCGGGCCGCTCTTGCTGAGGGGACTGTCGGTGCTGGCGGATGCGCGGCTCAATTCCATCACTTTGGTGGGAGATCCGCGCAAAGTTGACATGGCTGTGGCTTTCTTGACACAGCTAGATTTGCGCCGCCGTCAAGTCGCTGTCAACGTCAAGGTGATCGATATCAACTTGTTGGGAGACAACAGAACCAACAGCAGTTTCTCTTTCGGAATTAATAACAATTTCTTCGTCAATGACAACGGAGCAGCAAGTCTCAATTTTGGCGGCATCAATCCGCCCAGTGGCCTTGGAGATCCCATCGCTAGACCGATCATCGGCAACCCCCTAGGAACCCCGGATGTTTTCTACGATGCGAACGGCCGGCGTATCGTGCCGTTTACAGGTCAAGGTCTCGAAGGTCCCGGCAAAGGTGTGTTCCTCCAGCCGACAGCCCCAGTTACTAATGACCCCACGCGAGTTGGAATTACGGATTACACTCCAGGCTCGACGACAGGCTCAGGAAGTGCAGAGTTCGGCCTGTTCCCGCTGTTCCAGTATCCGAGGAGGTTCCTGTCGGCGTTGCAGGCAACTATTCAGAGCCAGAATGCCAAAATCCTGACCGATCCGACTCTGGTGGTTCAAGAAGGAGAAACGGCGAATGTGAATATTACTGATGAGGTGATCAGTAACATCACGTCCAACACCCAGACTACCGGAAATACAAGTACCACAACGGTGACGGCTGTCAAAGACAGGGCTGGTTTGCAGTTGGGGGTGGCGATCGATCGGATTGACGACAACGGTTTTGTCTCTCTGCGGGTGAACCCGATTATCAGGACACCTGGCACCCCTCAAAACCTGTCCACGGGCCCGAACACCAATACTATCAGGCTGCTGGGCGAGCGATCGTTGCAATCGGGGTTAATTCGCCTGCGGGACGGTCAGACTTTGATTGTTTCGGGGATTATCCGCGACGAAGAACGGGTTACAGCGAACAAGATTCCGATTTTGGGAGATTTGCCGATTATCGGTTCGCTGTTCAGGAGTACCAATAAGACCAACCAGCGGGCGGAGTTGATTGTATTGCTGACACCGCAGATTTTGGACGACAGCGATCGATCGAACTTTGGCTACCAAAACAACATCAGTCCCGACGCCCGCCAACTGTTGCAGCGCAGTCAGCCCGTCCAGCCGAGACAGTAGGAACGAAGGAAAAATGCCTTGCTGTCAACTTTCCAGGCTCTTTCCCCTGAGTCCGACAGTCCGACAGTCCGACAGTCCGACAGGGGTTGCAACCCCTGCCTCAAAGCTAAAGTCCTCTAAAAGAGGACTAAAGAACTCATTAGTCCTCTGCAAAAGGACTATAAATGACTCTTTCAGTCGTCTTCAGACGACTTCAGCTATGAGACAGGGACTTCAGTCCCTGGCGGGTTTCGGGAGAAGGAAACAGCCGTTCGTAAAAACCTACCCAAATCTGGACAAAGCTATAAATAGCTTCCTGGATTAACGAACGTGCAGGCTAAGACTTAACTGTCTACGTTGGGTTCGTCATGATACCTGAAAATGAACGCCAGTTTTCAGCCCGATCGAACTAGGTTAAGCAATTGTGGCGAAAGGTTTATAAGCCCGTGCCTAGTTCCTCAAAAGCTGACTCAACATTGCCGAGGCAAACATTACTAAGGATTGGTCAAACCGACCAAAACAAATTAGATGAAAACTTACCCAAATATGGAGGAGTGTCTAGATATGTCCACAAACGATAGAACAGTTGCCAACCCTGCCCCACGGGGAAAAGAAAGATCGGAAAGAAACAAGGAAGAAGGAAAACACTTTTCCTTTAGCCCTTGACAAATTACATTTTATTCCTTCTATTTCTCCTTTTTTATGCTTTCAAATCCACCGAGGCGAGAAATCTTCTCTCCAAGGTGGTATTTTTTTACTTAAATTTTGGGATTAATTACAAAAATTAGCAAGTTCCATATAAATTAAAGGTTCCACCGATCCATAACGGTCGGCAAGACTTTAGAATAATGCAGTGAAAATTAGATGCTGTGGGGTTTTCAGCAGTTAGAAACAAAAATTCCTTTTCTGACCAATTACCCTAGGGTAATTGGTATTCAGCAGGAGTTGTGATTCGGGGAAGCGGACGGGAGCAATCGGGAACCACCCAAACCTCCCAAGGCACACCTCAATCCAGTTGATAACTCACAGCTAATAGTTGAACTAACTCTGTTTAACGTAATTTTGCAAATCCAGAAGGAGTTCGCAATGAACAAAGGTGAATTGGTTGATGCAGTCGCGGAAAAGGCTACCGTGACGAAAAAACAGGCAGATGCTGTTTTGAGTGCGGCCCTTGAAGCAATCATGGAAGCTGTCTCCAATGGCGACAAAGTGACGCTGGTCGGTTTTGGCTCCTTTGAGTCGCGGGAACGCAAGGCCCGCGAGGGTCGCAATCCCAAAACTGGCGACAAGATGGAAATCCCGGCAACCAGAGTTCCTGCATTTTCCGCAGGGAAGTTGTTTAAGGACAGAGTTGCACCGCCGAAAAACGCGGAATAAGTGGCGAACTGAGTCTTGATTAGACCTGTACACGGTGGGAATTTAGCTTGGGCAGCCGGACTGGCAGGCTGCCCTGCCTCTGCTATTCTCGATTTTTCTGCCAGTATCAGTCCTTTGGGCCCTCCTGAGTCTGCCCTGGCTGCGATTCAATCACACTTGAGCAGTCTGACGGCTTACCCTGATCCGGATTATGGAGAGCTCAGGACTGCTTTAGGTGAGGCTTTGAATGTTGACCGGGATTGGATTCTGCCGGGGAATGGTTCGGCGGAATTGTTGACTTGGGCGGCTTGGGATTTGTCGAAGCTGGAGGCGACTTATTTGGTGACTCCAGCTTTTGGCGATTACTGGCGGGCTCTTTCGGCTTTCGGCGCGCAGGTGCTGAAATGTCCTTTGGATCTCCAATCTTGCACCATTGTCAAAAACGGGCAAGATGCCCATTCCACAAGAGATGAATTTTCTTGTGGAACAGGCATCTTGCCTGTCCCTAAACAAGTAATTGAGCATGGTGCAACATCTCAGTTGGATCTGAAATCGTTGGGCGCGGAGCCTGGAAGCCGGTTAGTAACGGATGATTTGTCGGTTTCTAACCGTTCCCTTGTCTCCCCTTCTTTCCGTCTCCCGGTGCCTCTTGCTCTCGATGTCCCCTCTCGACGAGGTTTGCTCCTGAACAACCCGCACAATCCGACGGGTTTGCTGTTTGCTAGGGAGGCGATTTTGCCTTATGTGAAGCAGTTCGGTATGGTGGTTGTGGATGAGGCCTTTATGGACTTTCTACCGCCTTCTGAGCAGGAAACTTTGATCGATGCTGTTGAGGAGTTTCCGAATTTGGTGATTTTACGATCGCTCACTAAATTCTATTCTCTGCCGGGACTGCGGTTGGGCTGTGCGATCGCCCATCCCGATATTCTGCGCCGCTGGCAGCAGCAGCGCGATCCTTGGCCTGTGAATGCTTTGGCTGCTGCTGCTGCTGCTGCTGTGGTTCGAGATGCTGCTTTTGAGCGGCAAACCTGGGATTGGCTGCCTGTTGCTCGCTTTGAGCTATTTGAGGGTTTGGCTAATTTACCGGGTTTGCAACTTTTTGCAGGGGCGGCTAATTTCTTGTTGGTTGAGTCGTCTATGTCGGTTTCTTCGATTCAAAAAAGTCTGTTGGAACGACACCGGATTTTGATTCGGGATTGTTTGAGTTTTCCTGAGTTGGGCGATCGGTTTTTTCGGGTGGCTGTGCGCTCTAGGGCGGACAATCTGCGGCTGATTGCTGGACTTACGGATGTCATTAGTCAGTTAACTGTTGACTGTTAACAACCAATAACAGTTGACAAAGGGATTTTATTGTCGTTCGAGCGGACATCCCCAAGAAACCCGGTTTCTATGATAAATCTTGGGTTTTGCAGCGAAGTATCTAGGAAGAAACCGGGTTTCTGACCCCGCGCGTGGATCGTCCTAAACTACTAACTATTGACTACTGACTACTGACTTCTTTATTTATGCTTGACTATGATTTAGTGATTATTGGTGGAACTCCGGCCGGACGCTATGCTGCTTTGACTGCAACTAATTTCCCGGCCCGCGTTGCTTTGGTGGAACCGTTAAGTAATTCCCAAGATTTGCCGACTGGGGGGAAAGAGTCGATCGACCTTGGTTTGAGATACAGCCAAACTTTGAGGGAGGCTGCTCGTTTTGCCCAGCAGATAACCCGCCAGCAGTTGGGGGTTCGCTGGGAAGTCGCTAATTCCTCGATGCCGATCGAATTGCGGTTTGACGGGGTTCTCAAGTGGGCCGAGGGTGTTGTTTCTAATTTGTCAGAAATTGATTCTCTCGACGTTTTGGCTGCTCGCGGGGTCGATGTTATTTGTGGCAACGGAGAGTTTGTTGCGAAACCGGATTTGGCTTTTGTTGTGGGCGGGCGAAAATTGCGATCGCTCTGTTATTTGCTAGCTTGTCCAACTCTGCCGGCGATTCCCAATATTGAAGGACTTTCGTCTGCTGGCTTTTTTACTTCGGAAACTGTCGGGGAATTAGCAAAACTTCCACAGTTGCCTAAAAGTTTGGCTGTAATCGGCGCAGATCCCAGCGGTGTCGAAGTGGCTCAGACTTTTGCTCGGCTGGGGGTTGCTGTTACTTTGGTGGTGAAAAGTTCGCACATTTTGGCTAAAGAAGACCGGGAGGCTGCTGGTTTGGTGCAAGCTGGAATGGAAGCTGAAGGAGTGCGGATTCTAACTGCTACTGAGGTAACTCAAGCTAGGGTGATTGAGGGTAAAAAGTGGATTCAAGCTGGGCCAAGGGCGATCGAAGCTGAGGAGATTTTTCTTGCCGCCGGTAGAGGGCACGATTTTTCATCGTTAAATCTCGAAGCGGCTAAGGTTAAATTCAGCGCTCGGGGGGTGATTTTAAATGAAAAGCTGCAAACAACTAATCGCCGCATTTACGCGATCGGCGATGTTGCTGGGGGTTATCCCTTCCCTCACATCGCTAATTACGAAGCTGCAGTTGCGGTGAAAAATGCTTTGTTTTTGCCAATCTTTCAAATAGATTATCGCGGGATTCCTTGGGCGATTTTTTCTGACCCGCAGTTGGCGAGGGTTGGCTTGACCGAAGCGCAAGCAAGGCGCCGTTTTGGAGACGATCTCATTGTTTGTCGCGAATATTTCAAGAATGTTGAAAGAGCTCAAATGTCCGGGGATACAACTGGTTTTTGTAAGATTGTTGGGCGTCGTAACGGGGAGATTTTGGGAGCGAGTATTGTGGGGCCGCAAGCTGCTGAGTTGATTCACGCGATCGCTTTGGCTATGCGTCACGGGATGAAGGTTGAGGCGATCGCCCAACTTCCTTATATTTGGTCGAGTTTTTCGGCAATTAACGGTCAAACTGCTGCTGTTTGGGAGTCGCAGCGCTTGGGTAGCAATACTTTTTCGCGCAATTTATGGGAGAATTTGTTTCACTGGCGCAGGTATTGGAATAAGTAAAGAAATCAAATGTTTGTAGTAGGAATTTGTGAAATTGCTATGATTACCCCCGAGTTAAAAAGTAACTTGCTAATCACATTGCTCAGCATTAAAATTGTGTGTCACTAAATAATCTAACAATGAGTTGACCGTTGCTCCAACGCCGCCCGAAATATGCAATTTAAATGTACAACAGCTTAACTAATAACTGATGACTACTCACTGATAACTAATGATTGCTGACTAATGATTGCTGGCGAGAGTGCAATGCTGGATTTGACGATCGCCGGTACAATGCGATCGCACGCCATTCTCGCCCCAGAAAGGTTTCTTGCGACTGGCCCCACTTGCAGCGCGGCTAAACCACCAGTCAAAAATAATTCGCATCCGGGCCAACGCAGGTGTTTGTCTAAGACTGGCAAACCTTTAACTATTTCAATGGGATGCGTTTCTAGCATTTCTTTGAACATTGGTTCGGCTGCAATGTCTAGTTTGGTGCCGGTTGCTAGCCAAATTCGATCGACAAATAACGTCTCCCCATCATTACAATCAACAGTCCATTTGTTATTTTCCCACCGAACGCCAACAACTTCGCACTGTTCGTGAAATGTCAGTTGTTCGCTGCGGGAAAGCCTCCGCAACTGTGTCATAATTTCCGGTGTCATCGAGCCGCCGTTGCGAGCTTGTTGAATGATTTCCCAGCGTTTGTGACAATCGGGTTCAGCATCAAATCCTTTGAGGTATTTTGGCCCCAACCAACCGGGTTCGGCATCAAATAGCTTTTCTTGGAAATAGCGCCTCGTCATTAACAGAACTTTTGCTCCTCTGGCAATTGCTCCTACTGCTAAATGTCCGCTGGTTAGTCCGCCGCCGATAATTAATATTTGTTCTCCTTGCAATTGCAAATTTCGCAAATCTACTTGATGGGAGTGGCAAATTCTTTCGGCTGGATGCTGTGTTTGAATTTGATTTGTCCACGCTGGTAAATGCGGTTTTCCACTTCCGGCTGCGACAATTACTCGGCGGGCGATCGCACTTTTTCCGTCTTCAAACCACAGGCGGAAACGGCCTGATTTGGGCTGAATGCGGGTTACTTTCGCTTTGATAACTCGATCGCCCAATTGCCACCGTTTAATTGTGTCGCCGCAAAATTCTTCAAATAACCGACTTCCCGGCAAATCGTAGGGGGGAAATAATTCCGAGGAGCGATTTTCGGCAAACCTCCGCAATTCGTAAGGGTTGGGATCTGGGTGGTGCACTGCGGGCGATCGCAAATGCTCAATTTCTAAAGCTGCAAATTGCCTCCGCCACTGAGTCAGCCATTCGCCGCTCGGATCGAATGCTAAAAGTTTATCCCGGAGGCTGTTGCGTTTTTTCAAGATGTGTGGTATTAGGGTCAGGGCGTGGGGCCCAGCGCCGATTACAGCTAAATCAATTTGGGGCGGCGTGGCTTCTGAGTTCGCTTGCATGAGAATTGCTGATTTGCGAATGATAACAATTCTCATTATAGGTCGAGCATCAAGTTTACGCCTTTCGAGAACAAGCAGGATTTCTGTGGCGCGCTTTGTCGCGAATGTTGAGAAGAGAAGGCAAAGAACTCAATTTGTGCGATGATTGCACAATGTCACCTAATCACGGCAGCGCCACAAACTTGTAATCGGTTCCTTGACGCTGAACTTGTACTAAAATCGCTTTGCCCGATCGATCGTTGGCAAAAACTTCACATCTTCACTCGCACCGATGGTCGAGAAATTCGGATTTCTGAGTGCTGGTTGCAATCCTTCTGGCGTATTGCTTTTGAGCAAACCGGCGATAATAGCTTGAGTCTCATCAAAACTCGTTAATCCAAGTCCTCATAAAAATCTGAGGACTCTTCGTCCTCACTACAAACCAATTTTATGGCGATATTTCGATCGAACTGCAATAAAAATTTTCCGCCATAATGTGTATGCGGAAAATATCAGTTGGGCGATCGATATTTCCCAACATAAATAATATCAAGTCCGGTTAATTACCTATAAATCCTCTACGGGCATAGGGCATAGGGCATGGGGCATGGTAGGACAAAAGTATTATACAGCACTTCCGGGTGTTATGAGGTACAATAAGAAGAGATTAAAAAAATACACCAATGAAAGCATATTCAGTAGATTTGCGAAAAAAAATAGTAGCAGCCCATAAGCGAGCAGAAGCTGTCGATCAGAAAAACAG
>JARCMA010000498.1 GCA_030248405.1 Microcoleus sp. MP8IB2.171 | reverse complement strand
GGGACAAGAGTACGATCGGGCATCTCGTAATAGTTAAGGCCAGATCCCCCCTAGCCCCCCTTAATAAGGGGGGGACAAGAGAGTTATGTTTCGCTAAAAACAATTGCTAAGAATAGCACAATATGGGAAGATAGAAAAAAAAATAAAAATTACGGAGTTCAGATTCTTGGTAACTATTAAATGTCGAGGCATTACCTTCTCGAATATCCAAGCCATAATCTTTGACAAAGACGGCACTCTAGAGGATTCTCAGGAATTTTTGAGACTGTTGGGGATGAAGCGATCGCGCCTCGCAGACGCTCAAATTCCGGGCGTTGGAGAGCCTTTACAAATGGCTTTCGGTATCGAAGGCGGCAGCATCGACCCCACGGGCTTGCTAGCAGTCGGTAGTCGTAGGGAAAATGAGATTGTGGCGGCGGGATACATCGCGGAAACCGGCAGGGGATGGCTGGAATCTTTAACTATTGCGCGCCGCGCTTTTGACGAAGCTGACGAAATGTTTAAAAATAGTGCTGTTTCTCCTTTATTTGTCGGCAGTTTGGAAGTGCTGAAATATCTTTCAGAAGCGGGTTTAAAACTGGGAATTCTTTCGGCTGCTACAACAGAATCGGTACAAAAATTTGTGAAACACCACGCATTAGCCGACTGGATTCAGTTAGAAATGGGAGTTGATTCAACGGTTCATAAACCCGATCCGAAATTGTTTTGGCAAGCTTGTGAGAAACTCGGAGTAAATCCCGCAGCAACTTTGATGGTAGGAGATTCAGCGGGTGATATTCAGATGGGTGAGAATGCTGGCGCGGCTGGTTGTATCGGGATTTGTTGGGGGAAGGCCGAGGTTAGTCATTTGGAAAATGCTGATGTGGCGATCGCCTCTTTGGATGAAATTACAATTTTACCAGATTAAGGACTTACGGAGCGATCGCCAGGGCAGGTTTTGCTTTGAAAAATCTCGCTGATAGCCGAGTCCAGATCCCCCCTAACCCCCCTTAAGAAGGGGGGGACAAGAGTGTTCAAAGTCCCCCGGATATTCGGGGAGATACGAAGCGATCAAAGTCCTCCTTCTTAACGGGGGACAAGAGTCTTCTCAAAGTCCCCCTTATTAAGGGGGATTAAGGGGGATTTAGGGGGATCTGGCCTCAGCTATCAGCGAGGTTTTTCACTTGTTTTAATCTTAAGTTGACACCAATGGGCATTGCCGTTTCCCTACAGACAACGCAAACCCAGAATTATCACATCTCTTTCAACGCCGTCAAGTTCGGCAACTTGTGGCAGATATCCCCAGCGCTGAAAGCCAAATTTCTCAAACAATCTTACACTCGGCTGATTGTGAGAAAAAATTATTGCCATGAGAGTTTTAAGCTTCAATTCTGGACTCCGCACAATTGCCGATTGCAATAATTTTTGTCCGATTCCGCAGCGTTGGCGATCGGGTGCGACGTAGATGCTAACTTCTGCTGTATGCTGATAGGCAGCGCGTCCGTAGAAAAGCTGAAAACTCAGCCATCCAACGATATTTTGTTCTGATTCGATTACCCAAATCGGCCAGGAATTGGGAGAGTGTTCTCTGTACCACGGGAGGCGGCTTTCGACTGACACTGGTTTTAAATCTGCTGTGGCCATTCTGCCCGGTATTGCTGCGTTATATATTTGGACAATTGCTGGCAAATCGCTTTCTTCTGCGTCGCGGATTTTCATCGTTTGGTTGACAGTTGACGGTTGACGGTTGACGGTTGACTGTTGACTGTTGAGGATTGACGGTTGACGGTTGACTGTTAACTAATGACTAATAACTAATGACTAATGACTAATAACTAATGACTCTTGTACAGTTCCATAATATCGCTGACAGCCATTCTTGAATTTGCTCCCAAAGTCAGCGGCGATGTGTGTCCTCGATGCAAGTGTTCTGCCGCGGCACAGCCGATCATTGCTGCGTTGTCTGTACAATATTTTAATGGCGGAAACAATACTCGCAAGTTGTTTTTGGCGGAGGCCGCTTGTAAGTGTTTTCGGAGTCCGCTGTTTGCTGCAACTCCCCCACCGACTACAATAGTGGTAAGCCCGAAATTTAGGGCACAGTCGATCGCTCTTTTTGTTAAACCCTTCGCTACTGTTTCCTGAAAGCTAGCCGCAATATCATTAATTGTAGAGGCAGGCAAGATGCCTTCGGCACCCACATTGTTATTTTGTTTCTTGAGTTTCTGTACTAATTGCAAAACTGCGGTTTTCAAACCACTAAAGCTGCTGTCGTAGGGATGATAGCCACCACCAGGCAGCGAAATTCTGCCTTCTGGGAGGGGGTATGCTTGGGGATTGCCAAGGGCGGCCAATTTGTCAATCATCGGCCCGCCGGGATATCCTAGCTGCAACAGTCTCGCGACTTTATCAAAAGCTTCGCCGGCGGCGTCGTCGCGTGTGTGTCCTACAGTTTCATAAACGCCGCAATCTTTGACATAAATAAAGCTAGTGTGTCCCCCGGAAACTAACAAACACAAAAACGGTGGCTGCAAGTCGGGTTCGGTAAGGTAAGAAGCGTAGATGTGCCCTTCGAGGTGGTGGACGCCTAAAAAAGGTTTTTGATGGACTATTGCCAAGCTTTTCGCCGCTGTCAGCCCGACTAACAATGCGCCTACTAAACCGGGGGCACAAGTCGCTGCAATGCCGTCAATTTCTGACCAACTCAGGTTTGCTTCACCGAGACACTGGGCAATTACCTGATTTAGCATTTCTAGGTGACTCCGCGAAGCTACTTCGGGCACTACCCCGCCATACTGCTCGTGGATTTTAATTTGCGATGCTACAACATTGCTGCAAACTTGACGATTCTTAACAATTGCTGCTGCTGTTTCGTCACAACTTGTTTCGATCGCGAAAATGGTTGCCATTAACTGGTAATTTTATTTGATAGGTTAGCTATTGCTAGCTTAACTAATTCGGCGCAAGTCCCCCGCTCTGCCTGTAATCAGGTTATAGCTGGCGGGAGCATCTGCCCTCCCAAGGACAGGTAAGGCTATCATTCTCATGCAA
Source organism: Microcoleus sp. MP8IB2.171 (assembly GCA_030248405.1). Taxonomy (GTDB): domain Bacteria; phylum Cyanobacteriota; class Cyanobacteriia; order Cyanobacteriales; family Microcoleaceae; genus Microcoleus. The sequence goes on along the minus strand of JARCMA010000498.1, from coordinate 7,635 downwards.
GCTGTGGAATATCCTCGCGGTATTGCTAGCGCCGGCACTGACTGATGAAACCGGAATCCCTCATTCTATTGGGCTTTGCCACTTCAATGATGGATGCTTTACACTGTCAACAAATGCGGTAATCTGGATTACAGATCGGCAAGTTGAAATGCTTGTAAAAAAACTTATTGTTTTGTAACAAAAGGAAACAATTTCATGCGACGATTGTTTGCTGCAATTTTAGTGGTTAGTCTGTGGATCAGTTTTGCTCCAGTTGCTTCGGCCTACAATTTGGTGCCGTGCAAGGACTCTCCCGCGTTCAAGGAACTGGCTAAAAATGCTCGTTCTACCAATGGCGACCCGGCATCTGCGAAGGCAAGATTCGATCGCTATTCTGCGGCTATGTGCGGCCCGGAAGGATACCCACACTTAATCGTAGACGGTAACTTGGCTTATGCTGGCGACTTTTTGATTCCCAGCGTGCTGTTTTTGTATATTGCTGGGTGGATTGGCTGGGTAGGTCGCTCTTATCTGCAAGCAATCAAAAAATCAGACAGTCCAGAGGAAAAAGAGATTATTATCGATGTTCCTTTGGCAATCAAATCTATGCTGAGCGGCGTTTTATGGCCTCTGGCAGCTCTCAAAGAAGCTACCAGTGGTGAAATGTTTGCGAAGGACGACGAAATTACTGTTTCCCCCCGCTAAAATTGGGAAATGGACAAGTGCTAATAGCTAGCAGTTAATCAACAGTTAACTACAAGTTAGCAGTTAGTGGTAGATCGATCGGCAATTACCAACTGTCTCGAATTTTCAGGAGCAGAATTCATGCAATACTTTGTCAAGTTTCTTTCGACAGCACCAGTATTGGCTATCCTTTGGATATCTATTCAAGCTGCGGCTTTAATTGAATTTAACCGCTTTTTCCCCGACCTGCTTTTCCATCCGATGCCTTAAGATTTGAGGGAAATTAGGTTGCAAAACCTATGACGGTTGACGGTTGACGGTTGACGGTTGACGGTTGACGGTGGAGGGAAAAGTTGAGAGTTTTGATTTTTGAATTATGAGTTACAGGTTAATTTAAAGCTCAAATATCAAAACTCTCAAACCCTACCAGTTCGTGCCAGACAGCGCATAAATGGGTAAAATCCAAGGATATCAACTATTTAGTTATCAAATTAGTTACCAATGACTAATGACTACTGACTACTGACTAATGACTACTGACTAATGACTAATGACTAATGACTAATATTGTGAATAGATGAAGTCTTATCTCGCCGCAGCAATTCAAATGACTAGTTTGCCTGACCTGCAAAAAAATTTGGTTCAGGCAGAGGAATTAATCGACCTGGCAGTGCGTCGGGGTGCGGAGTTAGTTTCCTTACCAGAAAATTTCTCGTTTATGGGAGAAGAGGAGGAAAAGATTGCTCAAGCAGAGGCGATCGGACTCGAAAGCGAAAAATTCCTCAAAACGATGGCCCAACGGTTCCAGGTAACGATTCTGGGCGGCGGATTTCCAGTGCCGACTCCAGGGGGGAAGGTATACAATACTTGTTTGCTGGTAGACCCAAACGGCACTGAAGTGGCAAGGTACAGAAAAGTACATTTGTTCGATGTGGATGTTCCCGACGGCATTACTTACAGGGAATCGAACACTGTGAAAGCTGGTGAAGATTTGCCGTCGGTTTATGTGTCGCCGGAGTTGGGGACGCTGGGACTTTCGGTGTGCTATGACGTGCGGTTCCCGGAAGTGTACAGGCATTTGTCGTACAAGGGGGCTGATATTTTGTTCGTGCCGGCGGCGTTTACTGCTTACACTGGCAAGGATCACTGGAAGGTTTTGTTGCAAGCTAGGGCGATCGAGAATACTTGTTATGCGATCGCCCCGGCGCAGACTGGACACCACTACGGCCGCCGTCAAACTCACGGTCACGCGATGATTGTAGACCCTTGGGGTGTGGTTTTGGCGGATGCCGGAGAGGAACCGGGTGTGGCGATTGCAGAGATTAATCCCGATCGACTAGAACAAGTCCGCCGCCAGATGCCATCTTTGCAACACCGGGTTTTTATTTGAAGGAATTTTGAGACCAATTGGTCTCAAAATTTCAGTCCTAGTGGGCCACCCGACCTGAAAAGTTTTTATTCGATCAAGTAATTGTGTAGGTTCGTACACAAAAAAACTTAGATCGTGGGGGTGCGATCGACAACAATAAGCGGGTGGGGGCGGATTTACGCTGATCTATGAGTGATATTGTCGATCGGACGTGACTCTGGCCCCGACAGCTTAATATATTGTTTTTTCCCGCAGATGAACGGCCAATAACTCGCGATAAAATATCTAATGCAGGTTCAATGGGCGTGCACTTCTGCTAAAAGGCGAATTGGCGAAAGTAGAATTGCACAAAATGCGTCTTTTTTGAGAAATGAAACACACTCTTTCGGTTTTAGTTGAAGATGAAGCGGGTGTCCTCACTCGAATTGCTGGTTTGTTTGCCCGTCGGGGTTTTAATATTGAAAGTCTGGCCGTTGGCCCGGCGGAGCAAGTGGGAATATCTCGGATTACGATGGTTGTACCGGGAGATGACCAGATTATTGAACAGTTGACTAAGCAACTGTACAAGTTAATTAATGTGCTGAAAGTTCAGGATATAACCGAAATTCCCTGTGTGGAACGGGAGTTGATGTTGCTGAAAGTTAATGCTGCTAGCGGGACGCGATCGGAGATAATTGAGTTAGCTCAGATTTTTAGAGCGCGAGTGGTGGATATTGGTGATGATACGCTGACATTGGAAGTTGTGGGAGATCCCGGTAAAATGGTGGCGATCGTCCAGGTTCTGAATAGATTTGGGATTAAGGAAATTGCTCGTACTGGGAAAATTGCCCTGACGCGGGAGTCGGGGGTAAATACTGAGTTTCTCAAGTCTTTGGAAGCGAAAGTTTAAGGAAAAAGGAAAAAGGAAAAAGGAAGAAGGAAGAAGGAAGAAGGAAGAAGGAAGAAGGAAGAAGGAAGAAGGAAGAAGGTTTTAACTTCAAATTGCTAATTTCCAATTTCCAATTTCCAATTCCCGATTCCCCATACTTCGGCTAGGCGAGCGTACTTCTAATTAACAATTCCCAATTCCCAATCACTAATTACCATTTGGGTTGACTTTCTATCAAAAGTGTGGCTGCGATGCTGTCTATCGGCTTTGAAAAAAAGTATCCTTGTCCGTATTCGCATTGCAGCGCTCTGAGTAAATTAAGCTGTTCGCTGGTTTCGATGCCTTCAGCGATTACATCCATACCTAAATGACTGGCTAAAATTAAAATAGTCTGTACAATTGCTTCGTTTCCTTCATCTTCAGTCATGCGGCTAACAAAAGCTCGATCAATTTTTAAAGCATCAGTTGGAAAAGTGTGCAGGCGGCTCAAAGAAGAATAGCCAGTTCCGAAATCGTCAATATATAATTGAATTTCTAAATTTTTCAATTCCGCGAGGATAGCGACTGCTGATTCGGCATTCTCCATGATGACGCCTTCAGTAATTTCTACCTTTAAAGTGCGAGGGTCAAGCTGAGTTTCTTGTAAAATTGCGCTAATGCGATCGATTAAATCCGGTTGTTTAAATTGTTGGTTAGAAAGGTTGACGCTGACAGTCAACGGCGGATTTGCTGGGAATTTTTGGTGCCACTCGTGGATCTGATGACAAGCCGATCGCATCATCCACCAGCCCATAGGTATAATCAATCTAGTTTCTTCAGCTACTAAAATAAACTCGCCAGGAGATACGACACCCCGCTGCGGGTGATACCACCGCAGCAGCGCTTCAAAACCGCTGATTTTACCGGTAATTAGAGAGACGATGGGCTGATAGTAAAGCTGAAATTCCTGGCAGTCTAAAGCGCGTCGCAGGTCGTTTTCCAGTTGCAAAAGGGCGACGGCGCGAGTGTGCATACTTAAGTCAAAAACTTCGTGGCGAGCTTTGCCCAATCCCTTAGCATGATACATGGCAGCATCTGCATCTCGGAGCAGTTCTTCCGGTCGATCGTACAACATGGGGAACGGGACATTGGGAACAGGAGAGTCGGAAGATAAGCAAGACAAAGAAGTTTCCCGATCGATATTTCCCAGATTTCCTGCGCTCGACAGTTTGCTGGTTTCCCTTGGATACTGAGGTAAACCAGAACAAACAATCCCAATGCTAGCACTGGTAAAAACTTGATACTCGTTAAGGTAAAAAGGCTCTGCCAGTTCCGCTTGCACTCGTTCGGCAATCTGGATCGCATCCTCGGTGCTTTTGATATTTTCCAGCAAAATAGCGAATTCGTCACCGCCGAGACGGGCAACAGTATCTCCAGCGCGCAAACAGATTCCCAGACGCTGCGCGATCGCGATCAGCAACCGATCGCCCACTAAATGCCCCAAACTGTCGTTAACAACCTTAAAGCGATCAAGATCGATAAACAGCACCGCAAACAAAATCTCGGGGCGGCGTTTTGAAAGCTCGATCGCGTGTCCCAAGCGATCCATAAATAAAGATCGGTTGGGCAAACCGGTTAGCATATCGTGCAAAGCATCGTGTACTAACTTATCTTCTGCTATTTTGCGGAGGGTAATATCTTCGACAGCGCCTTCGTAGTAAAGTAAATTTCCGTCAGGGCCACGAACTGCCCGGCCGTTCTCGGAAACCCAGATAGTAGTGCCGTCAGCGCGGTAAACTTGGGACTCGAACTCAGACACAAAACCGTGTTTTTCGATCGCGCGCAAAAACTCGACGCGGCAGTTGGGATCGAGGTAAAGTTGGCGGTCTATGTCTTGGATATTCGCGATCAATTCGGCGGCCGACTCGTAGCCGTAAATTCTCGCCAAAGCAGGGTTAGCGCTGAGGTAGCGTCCGTCGGGCGTTGTCTGGAAAATTCCTTCGATCGCATTTTCAAAGATACTGCGGTATTTCTCTTCCGCCTGTTGCAGCGCGAATTCTGCCTGCTTGCGATCGCTGATATCGGTCAACGTGCCGAGATAGCCTAGAACTTCCCCGCTTTTGGTCATTTCTGGCACTGCTTGCCAAAATACCCAGGTTGTGAAGTCAGCGTTGCAAAAGCGATACTCTAACTTACAGGGCAACTTGTCTGTGACAGCGCGATACCACTGGCTCAAAACACGCTCGCGGTCTTCGGGATGCAAACTTTGCGCCCAACCTTCGCCTAGTGCCTTTGGCGCAGTCAGTCCCGCCATCTCCAAAAATCGCTCATTGACGTACAAGCAATCTCCAGCAGCGTCGGCGCGGAAAATCCCGACCGGCAGTATTTTTGCCAAGGTGTAATAGCGGTATTCGCTTTCTAGCAGCGCGCTGGCAGCTACTTTAGTCTCTGTGATGTCAAACATTGCCCCTTGAAGGATGACAGACTTGCTTGCTTCATCGCGAACTGCGGTCGCTTGATCGCGGAACCAGACGACTCGACCGTTGCGGGCGATCGCGCGGTATTCTGAAACCAGCGACCCCTCGCAGAAGATATCTTCTCCATCGGTGAATTTCTGTGTAGCGTTTTCAACTAACACGCGGTCACGGTCTTCTGGGTGAACGAGTTTCAGCCACAGGTCGGGATCTGCTCTCCATTCAGCTACAGAATAACCTAGAAAAGTCTCAATTTGCGGGCTGATGTAAAGTTTGGCAGCCTTGCGGTTGAGGGGAGAAATGTAGGTGACAGCGGGCATTTGTTCTACCAGGGCGCAGTATTTCGCTTCTACAGTGGACAGTGCTGCTTCTAGGCGCTGCCGCTCTAATTCGGCGGCTGCCCGTCCCGCAAAGATGCTGAGAATTAATCGGAATTTGGCAAGATGTGCTTCCACCAGGGGTCGATCGTGAAAAATACAAATAATGCCTAAAGGTTCGCCGTAAGAGTTTTTCAGCAAGACTCCCAGGAAACTGCGCGCACCTGTAACTATCGGTCTGCGGTCTTCTGGAAAGGTTTCCCAGAGGTTGTCGGGACAGGAATACATTCCCGCCTCCAGCACCCGCGCTTCGGGAGTATTGGCGGTGTCGCACTCAAAGTTTGGCTGCTGCTGTCCGTCGCTCCAAAAACTGATAACTTGCAATCTATCGGCAGCAGCATCGCTGCGTGCCTTCGACTTAATCGATTTGGCAGCGACGGCGGTGCGAGCTCCGAGTGCTGAGGCTAAGTGGCAAACTAAGGCATCAAAGAATTCTGCCCCCCCCGGCGAATCAGTACCTGCTAGGATTTCGCCCAATAAATCTTCCTCTAATTGCGCGAAACCATTAACTTTGGGAGAATTCTCGGCATTCGGGCGATCGGGATTGTCTCCCATCGAACCCGAAATGCTCAGATTTAGGGTTTTGCTAGTTCCAGGCCCCAAAAGAGGCGAAGAATTAACACTTAGGCGATCTTGCTTGGCCAAGAATACAGCGCGGCCCATACCTAAAACTTTACCCAAGAAGCTGTCAGTTGCCGGCCACTGATTTGAGTTGGGGAAAATCAAAAAGTTTTTCCGCTTTTTCAATCCCGCAGATAAATCGTCGGGCTTTAATTCTGCCAACTGCCGTTGCTCTTGGGCTAGCGGTAGACTGGAAGGCCTTCGGTGCCACTTGAGATAAATCGCGAACACCAAGGCTAAAGTAGCCGATAATCCCAGAAGATATGCAAGAATCTCAAAGTAAAAAAATAAATCTAGCTCGAACATCGATTAGCACCGCTCGACAATTATTGTAGTTATCTGAAGCCAATCTATTTAAAAATAACTAAGTATCGTCACGGATGGGTAACGAATACAAGGTAAGATCGCCGTGAAGGCGACAAGAGAGTTAATAACCCTGATGAAAGCGATCGTTTTTGAAACGCCCGGAAGCCCGTCCGTATTGAAACTGCAAGATATCCCCGCCCCTACTATACAAACAGAAACTGAAGTTTTGGTACGGTTGCGAGCGGCGGGTATCAATCCGATAGATACTAAGTTGCGATCGCGCGGCACTTTTTACCCCGAAAAAACTCCTCATGTTTTGGGGTGCGACGGTGCTGGAGTCGTAGAGGCTGTCGGTGATGGTGTGCAAAGTTTCAAAGTGGGAGACGAGGTTTTTTTCTGCAATGGCGGTTTGGGTGGGTCGATCGGTACTTATGCTGAGTTTGCCGTTGTAGACCAACGCTTTCTCGCAATCAAGCCTGCTGCTTTAAGTTTTGCTGAGGCGGCGGCGGCACCGTTAGTTTTAATTACAGCTTGGGAATCGCTGTACGATCGAGGGCGATTGCAAGCCGGTCAGGTGTTATCAAAGAAGGTGCTGATTCAAGCTGGTGCCGGCGGTGTCGGCCACGTCGCGGTACAGTTGGCGAAGTTGCAGGGGGCAGAGGTTTGCACGACTGTTAGTTCTGAGGAAAAAGCCAATTTTGTCAAGCACTTAGGTGCAGATTCAGTTATTTTATACAAAAATACCAATGTTGTCGATGAGGTTTTGACTTGGACTCAAGGACAAGGAGTTGATTTGGCTTTCGATACAGTCGGGGGAGAAACTTTTTACCAAACTATTCCGGCTGTGAAGATTTATGGAGATTTGGTAACAATTTTGGAACCCAGGGCGAACGCATCTAAAATTTATATTAGTAGAATATGGTATATTGGAGAATAATTATTGAGTGCCTACAAAACATTTAAGCAGAGTTAGTTTTT
>JARCMA010000497.1 GCA_030248405.1 Microcoleus sp. MP8IB2.171 | reverse complement strand
GATTCGTAGTAAACTCCAGAACCTGTATCGGAGACAAAATGACAATCCCAGTAAGAGCGAATAAAACTCTTCCAAATTGGCTCGGTTGACTTGCGATAATAATCGCCCAACACTGGCTTGATGGCTTCTGTTGCTTCCTTCAAGTGATAGTGCGGCATCGTCGAGAAAATGTGGTGGGCTACGTGAGTCCCGATGTCGTGATGGATGGAGTTGATGATTCCGTAGTCGCGATCGATCGTAGATAGCGCACCTTTCAAGAAAGACCAATCTTTACCGCGATACCAAGGAATATCGGCTTCTGTGTGGTGGAGGAATGTTACCAAATCCAGCCACATCACGAACACTACATAGGGAACCAAGTAGAACTTCAGCAAAAACAGCCAACCAAACTGATAGGTTAGCCCGCCTAAAAAGCCTACCATCAGTACCAAGGATGCGGAACTCGTCAACACATCCCATTTTTCGGACGGGCGGAACAGCGAGCTACCGGGCATGAAGTGAGAACCTGCCCGATCGGGCGATCGGCGAAATAGATAAATTGGATAGGCAAATAACATCAAATAAAAGCGTCCCAGCTTTTCGTACCAAGGCATTTGATTGTATTTGCTCTCTGACACGGGATACCAGCTTTCATCGTTATCCAAGCTGCCTGTATTGGCGTGGTGGGTTCTGTGACTAATCCGCCAACCGTGGAAGGGTACGAGAATTGGAGCGTGGGAGAGGTGTCCGATCAGGTTGTTGAGCCATTTGCTCTTAGAAAATGAACCGTGTCCGCAGTCGTGGCCCACTACAAACAATGCCCAAAACATGGTTCCCTGCATCAACCAAAAGATTGGGTAAAAGAGCCAGGAATCGACGGTGTAGGCGATCGCGTATAAACCTGCGATGATGCCAATATCTAAAAAGAAATAAGCCAGAGATTTCCCAGCCGAGGGTTCAAAACAATGGGCTGGAATGGCTGCTTTAACATCTTGAAGAGTAAAAGGTAACTCTGTTGTACGAGAGGACGAGCCTTGATCGATCGGGGGATTGAGAACAGTATTTGATTGCACGAAGTTTCCGATTTAAGCTGACTTGAGAAACCGCATTCCGCCTTCTTTTAACAGGCACTTTCGGCTCGCAAGGAGCCATATTTTTTACTCTGCAAGGGTTCCTAAAGTTCTTTAGTTCGCATGAACAGCCCGTCCGCGATTCTCAAGCAAGTTGGCTTGCGGAATACTTGTATGGGGAAAATTAGTGCGATCGACCCTGTTATCTGAAAAAATCTCATGTGCCCGTTGTTGGTGCGAAATGCGACTTCAATCTGAGAGTGGACATCTGGAGGAACTACCTCCAGTCTGCAGGTAGCATACAGCGTTTCGAGCAGGAATTGTGAACGAGAGTGTAGGGAAAAACCATCGATTTTAGATTGGCGATTTTAGATTCAAGCACAAATCTCAAATCTCCAATCTCCAATCTCCAATCCGAGGGTTGGGTTTCACACAAGTTGTACCCAACCGACTGTTCACCACAGTTCACGAATTCTGCAATTATTGCTACAGCTAAGTTAATGTAACATTACTACACACATTCTGGCAACGAGTTACCAGAAAATTTTGAAAATCCATAAATGGCGGAAAGTGAGGGGCGATCGCTTTCTCGCATTTGGATTTTCTAGGCTCCAGCCTTTTCTAATATGAGCTTAGACCGTTTTACCACTTCTGGAACGTCGATCGGATAATCACCGGTGAAACACGCCGAACAAAAACTCATCGGGTCTTCGTTAGTCGCCCTCAGCATTCCATCCCAACTCAAGAAAGCCAAAGAATCAACCCCAATTTGGGCGCCGATTTCTGCGACTGACTTAGTAGCAGCAATCAACTGATCTTGATTGTCGGTGTCGATCCCGTAGAAACAAGGATGTGTCACCGGCGGCGAAGAAATTCTCATGTGAACTGCCGTTGCGCCCGCATCCCGCAAGGCTTTGACGATTTTTCGGCTGGTAGTACCGCGCACGATCGAATCATCGATAATAATTACCCGCTTCCCTTCCAACACATCTTTGAGAGGGTTGAGTTTCATGCGAATTCCTGACTCCCGCATTGTCTGAGTCGGTTGAATAAAAGTGCGCCCGACGTAGCGGTTTTTAATCAATCCTTCGGCGTAAGGAATGCCGGAAGCTTGAGAAAAGCCGATCGCCGCCGGGATTCCAGAATCGGGAACGCCGATGACTATATCAGCATCAGCCGGAGATTCTGCTGCCAACAAACGCCCGATCCGCAGGCGGTAGCTGTACAAACTTTCACCTTCCATCTGGCTGTCCGGTCGAGCAAAATAGATCATTTCAAAGATGCAAAGTTTGCGCTTTTGTTGCTGACTCCAGTGGAAGGAAGCCATACCTTCCTCTGTAATCCAAACTAATTCTCCCGGTTCTACGTCCCGCAAAAATTCAGCACCGATAATATCCAAGCCACAAGTTTCCGATGCTAAAACGTACCGTACCGGAGTTGTGGGGAGGATGCCAATTACCAGCGGGCGGACGCCGTGGGGGTCGCGGACTCCCATCACGCCTTTGGGGGTGGCGATCGTCAAACTAAAGGCTCCTTGGCACATACCGAAGGCACTGATCGCTGCTTCCAGCCAGTCTTTGCCCTTGTCTACCTCGGAACCGATCGCCACTGCGATCGCCTCTGAATCCGTCGTGCTGACAAACTCGCACTTCCGAGACAGCAATTCTTCTCGCAATTGTTTTGTATTGACAAGATTCCCGTTATGTGCTAATGCCAGACTTCCCAAACGAGTTTCGACAACCACAGGCTGAGCGTTGACCACGCGCGACGAGCCGGTAGTAGAGTAGCGAGTGTGGCCTACGGCTAAGTTACCGGGCAAATGACCTAAACTCGATTCGTTGAAGACTTGGGAAACCAGTCCCATATCTTTGTGCAGGTAGACTTTTTCACCATCAAAGGTGGCAATTCCTGCTGATTCCTGACCCCGGTGCTGCAAGGCATACAAACCGAAGTAGGTCAACTTGGCGACATCTTCACCCGGTGCGTAGATACCGAAAACGCCACAAGCTTCCTCGGGCTTGTCGGGTTTGCTAGAATGCTCGTCAGCCGCGAAGGAATGGTTGGGAATCATAGATGGGTGGGTTCCTAATGGGGAAGGTGGGTTTAGGGGGACAGTTTCAGCGGGAAATCTTGTTTGCGAAAGCGTCGCATAACTTAACATTCCCTTAATCTTGCCACGGATCTGTCATTATTTCCAACTCGTGTAGCATTTCAGACAGAAGCGATGCGGCGTTTAATGGCATTGTAGTATCGATCGCCCTCAAATCCTATATTAACCTTGATTAACGGTGGGCGGTGGGGGGATAACTCCCTATCCCTTTGTCAATCGGATGTTGAAATCGCTCATATAGTCAAACTTTCGTCCACTCCAAGCGAACGAAGAGAGCGAGGGGTTATTAAAGCAGGATTTGGTATAATACTGTAGCAATCCTAAGTCATTTGTGAATTTATTGCTCCCGAGCGAGCGGGTTCGGGGAGGGTTAGGGTGGGGT
>JARCMA010000496.1 GCA_030248405.1 Microcoleus sp. MP8IB2.171 | reverse complement strand
TTCTAATAATAATTTTTTGTACGGCACTATACTGGATTTACTTTTTTGTACATCATACCTAGTTTACCACTTGTTCGGTCTTAAGTAAACCGTATTGAATTATATTTCCCCCGAATTACCTAATTAACAGCAGCCAATCGAAAATTTAAAAGCTTACTCATAGTGAGCCGATCGCCTTTGCCTTTTCAAGTCAAAAAGAGCCTCATCAGCCGCCAGTACCAGCATTGCTGCATCATTTTCCTGCCCCGGAACCACGCTGGCAATTCCCAAACTAATTGTCACCACAGAATTAGGCAGACAGTCAACACTCTCCGGGTTGAAAACAATATTCAAAGCTTTCACTTTCGCTCTAATAGACCTCTTGCATAAGTCCTTTTAATCAAATTTTCGGACGCTGCTCAAAGCCATCCCACAAGAAAAAAAAATTTGTGGGACGTTGCTCTGAGCATCGTCCTAATTATTTTTGCAAGAGGTCTAATATGTTCGGCAACAAGCAGAGCGCCCGCTGCATCAGTTTGACGTAAAAGGACAGCAAATGGAGATTGATGGAGACTCAAAGCAATATAAACAGTCCTGGACGCAACAACATACCTAAAAAAATCTTTAACTATTGTGACACTTGCGTCCAGGACTAATAAAATGGAGAGTCAAGCCGTATTGGGTCACCGGGAAATTCTAGGTCTGCAACCGTTTGGATTAAGTTTGGTGATTTTTGGATTCCTGCCATAGTCCTTGTGCGAGGCGATACCCTGACTGTATCTTACCTTTGTCAGGTTAGGAGCTAGACGATCGGTGTCCAAGATCGATCGACAATCCTCAAAAATCTAAGTTTTTAGGGACTTCCCGGAACTGACTTTGCTATAGTAGTGTCACTTTACCCAATCTCAAAACCTGCTTCAACACGGCTCTGCAGACCGACAAAAATTCGACGGTAGCCCAGACGCGATCATTCTTGGCCTTTACCTGAAAAATAACTCGTTGGTCGTCGATGTCGCGCAGGAAGAGCCCCCTATCTAAGGAGAAATAATCATTGTCACGTCGCTACCTGTTTACCTCTGAATCGGTCACTGAAGGCCATCCCGATAAAATCTGCGATCAAATTTCAGATACGATTTTAGATGCCTTGCTGACTGAAGACCCCAAAAGCCGCGTCGCAGCCGAAGTAGTCGTCAACACGGGCTTAATGCTGCTGACGGGCGAAATTACCACTAAAGCTCAGGTAAATTACATAGAATTAGCGCGGAAAAAAATAGCCGATATTGGCTACATCCACGCTGACAACGGCTTTTCGGCCAATAGTTGCTCAGTGTTGGTAGCTCTTGATTCTCAGTCTCCCGATATTGCTCAAGGGGTGAATACAGCCCACGAAAGCCGGGAACAATCTAGCGAAGAGGAATTAGACGCCATTGGCGCTGGCGACCAAGGCTTGATGTTTGGTTTCGCTTGCAACGAAACGCCGGAATTGATGCCTCTGCCGATTAGTTTAGCGCACCGGATTTGCCGTCAACTGGCCGCAGTCCGCAAAACCGGTCAGTTATCTTACCTGCGTCCCGACGGCAAAAGCCAAGTTACGGTGATTTACGAGGACGGCAAACCTGTTGGCATAGATACGATTTTAATTTCTACCCAGCATACCGAAACGATCGGCGACATCACAGAAACGCTCGCAGTTCAAGCCAAGATTAAAGAAGACCTTTGGGCTGCAGTTGTCCAACCCGTGTTTGCCGATATTAGCGTGAAGCCGGATTCAGAAACTCGCTTCCTTGTCAACCCCACCGGCAAATTTGTGGTCGGCGGGCCTCAAGGAGATTCGGGTTTGACGGGCCGCAAAATTATTGTGGATACCTACGGCGGCTATTCCCGCCACGGCGGCGGCGCTTTTTCTGGGAAAGACCCCACCAAGGTAGACCGCAGCGCGGCTTATGCTTGTCGCTATGTTGCTAAAAATATCGTGGCTGCTGGTTTGGCCCAAAAGTGCGAAGTGCAGTTGAGTTATGCGATCGGCGTTGCGCGGCCTGTTAGCATGATGATCGAAACTTTTGGCACTGGAAAAGTTGATGACGATCGCCTTTTAGAAGTTGTGAAGCAGCATTTTGAACTGCGTCCTGCAGGAATCATTCAGGCATTTAACTTGCAGAATTTGCCTGCTGAAAGAGGCGGCCGTTTCTATCAAGATGTGGCGGCTTACGGTCACTTCGGACGCACTGATTTAGAGTTGCCTTGGGAGCAAACTGATAAGGCCGAACTCTTGAAAGCAGCTTTGAGCCAGCAGTTGTCTGCTGTTGCTGGATAGTACAATTTTGGGGCGTGTACTGCGCCCCTTATCCATAAATAATATCTGGTGCTACAAATCAATTTAGGGTGCGTACTACGCACCTTATCCATAAATAATATAGGCGGTTCTTCGGCGTATCTTATCCATAAATAATACCGGGTGCTACCAACCAATAATAACGTAGCGGGTTCAGTGCCCACCTTCAAAGAAAAAAAGAATAAATAAATAAATGCGATTTTTCAGACCTTTCCAATCAGCAATTCGCAGTTTTGCCTCTTCCTTCCAACAGCGGTTGGCGACGACTGGATTTTCTGCACCAAATCCCGCAACGCTGCCAACTTCGTTTGCGACTGACAAGGCTGCTGGAATTCGCGGCGTTTGGATACCCACCACTGACTGCAAAGTTCTCACATCAAAAGAGCGAATTGCTGAGGCAATGGACTTTCTCGCCGATACGGGATTTAATACCGTTTTTCCTATAATTTGGAACCAGGGTTATACGGCTTATCCTTCTGGGATTATGCGAGAAAAATTTGGGGTGGAAATTGACTCGCGCTATCAAGGTCGCGACCCCTTAGCAGAAATATGTGTTGAGGCCAAGAGAGTTGGTTTAAAAGTTATTCCTTGTTTTGAATACGGATTTGTGAGTTCTTACAATCGCAAGGGCGGTCATTTGCTGGCGAAAAAACCTGAGTGGACCGCCCGTGATGCCAGCGGCAATTTACTTAAGAAAAATAACTTTGACTGGATGAATTCTCTTGACCCGGAAGTGCAAGACTTTGTGCTGGGGTTGATGCTGGAAGTTGCTAAGAATTATCCGGTAAACGGCGTTCAAGGAGACGATCGCATTGCGTTTCCGGTAGAAGGCGGTTACGATGAAAAAACGGTTAAACGCTATCGAGAAGAATGCGGTAGAGCCGCACCGTCGGATTGTAAAGAACAACATTGGCTACAGTGGCGTGCTAATATTATTACTGAGTTTGTAGCTCGTTTATACCGAGAAGTGAAAGCTATTAATCCTGATTTGTTGCTATCGATGTCGCCGAGTCCTTATGAGTGGGGACTGGTGGAATATTTGCAAGATTCTAAAGCTTGGGTTGACAAAAATTTGGTGGATCTGCTTCACCCGCAGTTTTATCGCCGCGATTTTAATGCTTACAAACAATTGGTCGATAAAATGATTGGGGGACAGCTTAGCGGGCAGCAAGTAAAGTGTGTGTCGCCCGGTATTTTGTTGACGAATCGAGGCAGCAAATATAGCATAACTCCCGAACTGTTGTTGCAAGTAATTGCTTACAACCGCTCTTGCGGGATTCAAGGAGAAGTGATGTTTTTTTACGAAGGTTTACGAGATAACGATAACGCTTTGGCTAAGGTTTTGAAAAAAGGGCCCTATGCTCGTTGAGAGTTTGTCCCGCAATCAAGCTGTTTCCGGTTGGCTGCGGTCAACCGCGCCGATCGCTATTTCAAACCAAGTTGGTATAAAATAAGATGTTGCACCATTCTCAATAAGCTTTGATTAACAGGCAAGATGCCGGTTCCACAAAGGGTGAATTTTCTTGTGGAACCGGCATCTTGCCTGTTGCTGACAATGGTGCAAGATGTGAGTATAAAATGATATAGCAGAGTTAGGCTATCTCAAAACCCAGCGATGCCAATCAGCAAGCGCAACTAATTGTCAAGCCGATCGCCCAAACAAACCCGATAATTAATAATTCGGGAGTTGCAAAAATAGTGGAATCAGACATATTTTAGAAGTGGGTGCAAGCTTTTTTTTAGAAGTAGCGTTTTGTAGACGCCATATTTTTTAAAGACAGTTTAAAAGAGCAATCTCAACCGCTCGCCAAAATATTAGGATAAATCAGTGACCTCAGCAGCAAGCCTCATCCAACAGCTACCCGAGCTCAGCGATGCTCAATTCCATCAAAAATATTTGAAACAAAAACAAGGGATGCACACCTTGGCGACTATATTGCCGCAAGTAGAACAGCAAAGTCTGGCTTTGCGGGCAGTAAAATTAGCTCTAAAAGTAAATTTAAAACTTGGCTCGAAGCTAGCAGGAACGGTAAAGCCAGAATTTCAAATAGCCACCATAAAATTAATCGACAAAATCCCCACTTCACCGTTGCTCAAAATTCAACTGCTGGCCCTAACAAGTTCGGATATGGCAATTCCGATGCTGGTGGCTGCATTGAACCACAAAGAAAGTGCAGTGCGCCTTGATGGGATTCGAGCGATCGGGAAAATCGGCTCCGAAGCGGCAGTAATTGAATTAGCCCGATCGCTCGAATCCAAAGATTCCAAAATGCAAGCTTGGGCCGCTTGGGCTTTAGGAGAAATTGACTCGAAACCAGCCGCCGTAGCACTGCTCAAAGCCATCAAACACCCAGAGTCTAGGGTGCGCGCCTGGGCTGTTTGGGCCTTGGGCAAAATTAACCAGAAAACAGCCGTCCCCGCGCTGCTGAAAGCCCTCAAACACCAAGACTCCGAGGTGCGCTGGCGGGCGGCGGTCAACTGCGGGAAAATCGGCGTCTCTGAGGTAGTTCCCGGGCTGCTGAATGCCCTCAGAGACGAAAATCACATCGTCCGCGCTAGGGCGGCGGCGGCTTTGGGGAAAATCGGCGATTGTGAGGCAGTACCCGGCTTAGTAGAATTGCTTCACGACGATCCAGACTCCTATGCAGTTTCTTTGAGGGCCGCCGAGGCCTTGGGACAAATTGGCACGGAAACGGCTGTGGCCGGGCTGGTGGAAGCCCTCAACCATGACGACTCAGACGTGCGCGGCAGTGCAGTTTCTGCCTTGGGGGAAATCAGCAGCGAGGTGGCTATGGTGGCGGTAATCCGATCGCTCTGGGATCGAGACATTTTCGTGCGCGGCAGGGCGGCGGTTGCCCTTGGGAACATCAATACAGAGGGAGATGCGAAATTGCAAAAAATGGTGGTCGCAGGACTGGCGAGCGCAATTGGCGACAGCGAATCTTATGTGCGGTGGAGAGTTGCTGCTGCTTTGGGGGAAATTGGGACAGAGGAAGCTGTGGCAGGTTTGGTGCGGCTGCTGGGAGACGAAACTTCTGGAGTGCGCCAAAAGGCTGTTAAATCCCTCGGTCAAATTGGCTCAACGGCTGCTATTTTGGCTCTGGAAACAGCTTTAAATCGCGAATTTGCTGACGTTCGGGCGCTGGCTGTCCAATACTTGGCGGATGTCAGCTCTGAGGCAGAAACAGTTGATTTTGAACCCTCTGTTTCCGCAGATTTATCGGGTGAAAAACTGCCGAAAATCCTGATTGCTTCGCAAGCAGAAGCCAGCGAATACATTGTTGAGCGCGCTGCGGGGCGCGAGATTAAATACCTGATCTCGATCGGCAGTCCGGGCTTGCCCGATCCCAGAAATTTTCACAAAGTCCCGAACCGAATGTGCCTGGAATTTAACGACCTCGACACCCCCGTTGACGACCCCGATCAAATCTTGCCTACCTTTGAGGATGTACTTAAAATTATTGACTTTGCCCTCAAAATGTCGTCGCAGGGAGGCAGTTTGCTGATCTGCTGCCAAAGTGGGATCAGCCGTTCAACGGCCACAGCTTTGACTGTTTGTGCTGCGCTGTTGGGTCGTGGCAAAGAACGGGAAGCTTGGGCCGTTGTGCTTGCCGCCAGACCCCAAGCTAAGCCGAATCGCTGGATGGTACACTTGGCGGATGAAGCTTTGGGTAGAGACGGTAAGCTAGCACTCGCGATCGAATTGACAACTGCCACTCCAGAACTCGCAATCGCCAACAGTTGACTCGCAGAAACCGGGTTTCTTTTCGCAAGCCCTACAGTTATCTAAAATTTGGGTTTAAAACCCTGTCCTTCTAGGAAGGCTTTAATTTCTTAAATCTATTCCAAAAAATCCGGTAATTGCTGGTTTTGTAGTAGATTAGAAAAGTCAAGGTTAAACTCCTTCGCCCGAAGTGAAAC
>JARCMA010000064.1 GCA_030248405.1 Microcoleus sp. MP8IB2.171 | reverse complement strand
GGTTTGATTGCTAGTAATGATGCCGTTGGGCAAGCGCAGCCGCATCATGAATTTGCCGGGAGTTACTGGCCGAAAGAAGATGCCGAGCCATTTGAGGCGGTGCTCGCGATCTGTTTCGTCCATTGCTTCCCAGCCAATTTCGGCGAAATGGTCGAGTTCACCTTTTAATGCTAAGCCATCTTTTTCGGCTTTGAGTTTTTCAAACTTGTTCAGGCTCGCTTGAGCTTTGGGTTCTACTGTTTGGGTCATCGGTTTACCCTCGCTGCTGGCTTGTTCGGGGAGGTCTTGACTTGGAGCATAAAGTGTGTGTTTCCTGCTAACCTTAGTGAGTGTATGGATTTAAAACTGTATATTTAGTTACTTGAGGGAATTTCTTTTAAGCATGGTTGGTCTTCTGTAAACTTGAGCTTGACTAGGCGCTGGCTCGAACGTCGCCAAACTATTTATGGTTATAGTTGCTACCGATGATTCGGTCGATCGCTGCGTTTCGATGCACCTTTGTTATGAGCTAATGTAAAGCCCACGATTGTAAATATTCGTAGCTATTTTTACAAAATATTGAGTTTTATGAATATTTCGCATAATACCGATGCGTTTTATACATGGGAAATGGGTAAAGACGCCCACAAAACCGAAAAATCTCTCTAAATCTTTAGATTTAGGAGGGGAGAGGGGGAAATTGGAATATCTAAGATTAATTTTGTGACTGCGATCGCAGACTTAAAACGAGATTGTCACAACATTAGAGCGGTCGCTGTCACACAGTTTGCCTCAAAACATCACGTTATGTGCTATGCCAGCGTCACTATTAATTTTCGGAGAACGAGAGATGATATAAGTATCGAATTCAGGGAACGTCTCATGTTTTTAGTTCAACTTATCCCCGGCGCTATTTCCGAAATGCTTGCCTCTGTTACGGAGACGGGTTGTTTGACTTTAGCCGATCGCTACGGCTTGATGGCCGCTGTTTTGGACGACTCTCTCGACGAGGAATACAGACATTCGATCAACCGCCTGCTGCGTTCTGTGATTAAGGGAAGAGTCAAGATAGTCAACGAACTGTCGGCGATATGTTAACAGCATTTAAAAATTTGATTGATTTATGCAGCGCTGCAAGTGCAGAAACTACCGCCCGAGTTAGAAGGAACCCACGATGCCTGCAGCGGATGTAGGGCAGGAATTTGCTTGACTGTTTTCAAAACCTGATCTATCCTCGCCGTCTGGACTTTTTGTGATTTTCCAAATATTTAATTTTGCGAGATTGTTTCACTTCCCTTTACCGCGAATTAATCTTAATTTACTATTTGTTTACCGATTAGTTATTTTTTTTACAGATCTAGTTGAAATTACGTAATTGCCAGAAAAAATCTTTACCAAAACTTTAAAAAATTCTGCCGGAATCTATGATTTACTAAAAATTAAAAATAGTCGATCGACAGACTTGATTTTTTAACACTCATTCATCAGGGAACTTTCTATGAATTCCACTACTAAAAAGAGCATTCACTGGACTTGCTCAGCGGCTGTTTTCTGTGCCATTATGGCACTACACCCACAACAGGCTACAGCAGCAACCCTATCTAACGGCTGGAATTATGCGATCGACTCCTTCAGCGACGGCGTGACAGGGCCCCAAATCGGCGGCGGGGAATTTGAATTTTACGGCATCGCCATCAAAGAAACATCAGATACAGCTTTCATCGCCATCAATTCTAATCTAAGTTTAGCAGGATATGCCGACCCACTAGCTCAAAGAGGCAACATCAACTACGGCGATTTATTCTTCAATTTCTCTGGTCAAAACTTCAATACAGCTAACGCAAACGGCAGCTTGTTTGGTATCCGCTTTGCCGCGGGAAATGACTCAGGCGTGGCGACAACAGGCGTTTACAGAAATGTTACAGCGAAAAACGTTACCCAAACTAACTCTGGCTTTAGCAATTTAAATCAATTCAATACGGTAGTGGCATCTCAAGGCGGAACCCCATCAATGGGTGATTTAGCTGCCACAGACCCCTATTTTCAACAAACAGGAAACTCGACTATTCTCAACTCAATAGCTACGGGTACAAAAGTAGGAGAAATTAATTTTTTAACGCCAGCAACTTTGAACGCTCTCGGTCTTGATTTTGCTCAGTTTAATGCAGTAGGTTCTCAAACAATTGGATTCAGTTTCAATAAATCCTCAATGCCTTCTGGTAGCTATATTGCTAACTTTTTTGCTGAGTGCGCTAATGATGCGATCGCTATTCAAGGATCGTTTGAGGCTGTACCCGAACCTTCTACTTGGTTTGGTACTTTACTAGGATTGAGCTTTTTAGGTATTGGCGCAGCAAAACGCAAAATTAAGGGCAAGATTTCCTAAGTTAGGTAGGGTGTGCATTCAGTACCTTACGAATAGCTGTTATGCACACCTTACTAATAGGCGTAGTGCCTCACAAATTGCAAACAGTAGAGTAGATTATGGAGAGATAAAATGCGCCCAAACATTCCCATCTGGCCCAGCAACTTGATTGACGTAACTGTAGGGATACATCAACTTTCTCCCCTCAGTATCGCTGTAACCAGTGAGTGCATCTCCCCAAGGATCTTGCACGATATAGCCCTGAGAATTGTAGCCAATTACAGTAAGAATGTGACCGGCAGCAGTAAAATCTCCGGCTAAAACTACTGGCCGCCGATTTAGCAATTCCGATCGCACATCGGCCCATTTGCGAGTCGTACTAAAACTCGTCTTAAACCCGTAAGCCTGAATCAGCGCCGAAAGCACACTGTGATCGGTTTGAGAACCCTGGCCGGCATAGTCGAAACACCACTGCAACAACTCATCCTCCAACTGTCCGCCCCACTCAGAACGAAGGCCGTAATAATAAAGCACCATGGCGATCGAAGTTACGTTGCAAGTAGACCAGTCAAAACGCGGATTGTCCCGCTGCGAAAAATACGGCACGTTCAATTCCACATTGTTCGGAACCGGATCGAAAATTTTATCTCCCCGCTTGAACTGAACAAAACTAGAAAAAACATAACCTGTATTGCCAAAATTCGGCAGTTCTTCAGTCAGAGAAACTTTCAGGTGAGATCCTTCCGCACCGTAGCTGTTCACGCCGTAAACTCGACCTAAAGGCAGCGTAGTTTTCTCGGTACTGCTCAGGCTAGCAGCATCTAGCGGCCGTTTTTTAAAGACAGTTGCTTGCAGGATTGTCATCGTCAAAGCATCGGGGTCAAAGGGAACTTCTTTGCCGTCTTTTTTAATTTTAACGTCCTGCCAATAAATAAATCCGATATTGCCGAAACCGGGAATAGATTCGGCGAGAGTTACTCGGAAATGCCCCAAAATGCAGGCATAACCAGTAATGGCATAGGTAGTGCCTAAAAGTAGGTCAGCAACTTGATTTGCAGGCAGTTTCGATGAATCTTCGGGTTGAGCTTTAATCTGAGTTGTTTGAGTTACCAACAGTTGAGCGCTGACGTTGCTATTCGGTACGTCAGCCAGGTTAAATTTTAGGATTTGAGTACCTTTGGCCAACTGAACGTCGGGTTCATAAAAATAGCCAAAAGTGCCGATCGGCGAAATTGCTGAATCCACAACCACCTTGAGGTGCCCGTCAATAAATC
>JARCMA010000495.1 GCA_030248405.1 Microcoleus sp. MP8IB2.171 | reverse complement strand
GAGTTTTGAGGCTCTCTTGCTGCGAGGCTCTCTTGCTGCGAGGAAAGAGGAAGAAGGAAGAAGCCAGAAGAAGTGTTTTTACAAATATGAGATGCTCCCAATGGATAGGCTTAGTGATGTAGCACCGGGCTGACAGGGCATAAAACTTGAGCATCTCTTTATCGGCTACTGAGGTTGTCATAATTACCACCGGAATCATTTTTAAATTGAGTGGTGAGTTAATTTAGATCAATATTTTCCAACCATTTTTTATGCAAAATCAAGTCAAGCAGAATTAAATCGGGACTGGAAGGTTAACAAACAAGCCTTCTTTATTCAATAAAATTATTGGTGATACCCTATTTTCTACCGTGCCAATTGTTAATAATTTGCTTTTCGCCAGATTTTATAAAGCCCATTCAGCATCCCTGAGCGAATTATCCACCAGCCGAATTTCCATAGGTTGAAAACTTTTATAGCGTTCATAAGCCAAGCATCTGTTCGTTTAATTTAGAGGAAGTTTGACGACTGCCAGCCAGAAGTCCTCAATTAACCTGACTACTTTAGTAAATTCTACGAAGTCTACAGGCTTGGTTATGTAACAGTTGGCGTGGAGCGAGTAGGACTTAAAAATATCTTCTGGAGCTGCTGAAGTGCTGAGAATCACTACAGGAATTAATTTTAACTTGGGGTCAGTTTTAATTTCTTCTAGCACTTCAATACCGCTTTTTTTCGGCAGATGCAAATCGAGCAAAATCAAATCGGGACGGGGTACTCTAAGATAGGGTTCTTTTCGGCGCAAAAACTTGATTGCTTCGACTCCATCCTCCACAAAATGCAAGTTATTCAATATTTTACCCTGACCGAGGACTTCTCTTGCCAAATCGGCATCGCTGGGCGAATCCTCAATTAGCAGAATCTCAACGGGTCTAACAGTGCTTAGATCGCTCATAACCAATTTATCCTTGTGATTATAAAAAAACAATGAAATTTAAGCCTTCAGATACTAATTATAGGAATAGTAAAGTAAAAAGTTGCTCCTTTTCCCTCCTGAGATTCCACCCAGATGCGCCCGCCGTGGCGTTCAACAATGCGCTTGCACATCGCCAAACCTATGCCAGTACCGGAATATTGGCGGCGTCCGTGCAGGCGTTGGAAAATGATGAAAATGCGATCGGCATACTGCGGATCGATGCCAATGCCGTTATCGCGGACACTGAACACCCATTCGCTCTCTTTCCTGCGGGCAGCGATATGAATCAAAGGGATATCTTGGCGACAAAATTTGATGCTGTTGGCGAGCAAATTTTGGAATAATTGCACCAGTTGAAATTCATCCGCCATCACGGTTGGCATCGCGTCGCAGGTGATTACAGCTTTTGTTTCGGCGATCGCAATTTGCAAATTGCACATAGTTTGCTTAACCACAGCGTTGCAGTCCGCCTGGTCAAACTCCTGACCCCTCGTTCCCAGGCGCGAATAGGCTAACAAATCGTTAATTAACTGCTGCATTCTGGTGGCGCCATCGACAATATAATTAATATACTTATCTGCGCGATCGTCCAAATTTCCTTGATAGCGCTGGGCCAGCAATTGAGTGTAACTGGTAACGGCTCGGAGCGGTTCTTGCAAATCGTGGGAAGCCACATAAGCAAATTGTTCTAATTCCTCGTTGGAACGCTTCAAATCTTCTGTAAGTTGCAGCATTTGCTGCTCTGCTTCTTTTCGACTTGTAATGTTGTAAACCAAGGCGCAACAAGACAGCAGATTACCCTGGGAGTCCATGACTGGACTGGTAGACATATCAGTCCAAATATCTTTGCCATCCTTGGTTTTGAATTTAAATTCGTGTTGTTCACCAATACCTTGCTTGCGCCGCTCGACATTATCAAGAGCTCGTGGTTGTTCCCGTTCGTCCATGAAATCAAAAAGCGACCGCCCGAACATTTCTAATTCACTATAGCCGAGCATTCGCGCCATTGCATGGTTCACGTAAGTTGTCAGGGCATTGCTGTCAATTACCCAAATACCTTCTTCTGCTAATTCAACTATTTGCCTGTATTTGAATTCGCTTTCCTGCAAAGCTGTTTCAGTTAGTTTTCGCTCGGTGATATCTTTCATAAAACAGTGGTGACCGTTAAAGATACCTTGTGCGTCGCAAGCTTTTACCATCGTTAATTGCTTGTAAAAAAACGAGCCATTTTTCCGAACGCCTCTAGCTTCAACTTCTACTTTGCCAGAAATTAACATTTCCTGATAAGCTGAGAGCATCATCTCAACATCGCCCGGATGTACGGTGAGCTGCCATTCCATGCCAAGCATTTGTTCCGGTTCGTAACCGCATTTATGAGCGTAAGCTCGGTTAACATTCACGTAGCGCCCCTCAATATCCAGCCGCGAAATGCCTTCCACCGCATTTTGCATGGCACTGGTGAGGTCGCGCAGCTCTTTTTCAGCTTGTTTGCGATCGCTAATATCCTGGCCGATACCCAAAAAACCGTTAATATTTCCGTTGCTGTCAAATAAGGCAGTCACCGACAGCAGTACCGGAAACCGCGAACCATCTTTGCGAATGTAAGTCCATTCATTTTCGTCAGCGATTTCCCGGCACGGCAAGGCAAAAAATACTTCAATTCCCGCCTCTATTTTCACTCCCAATTCATGAGAAAGAACTTCAGCTCTTTTAGCTATCTCCAGAGGATCGTGAATTATTGCTAGCGTGACTTTCCCCACCACTTCTTCTAGCGAATAACCTAAAAGTTTCTCTGCCACCCGATTAAATGTTTTAATTGTACCGTCGGGATCTGTAGAAATAATTGTGTAGTTAGCGCTATTAAGAATTGCATTTTGCAGTTGCGTCAATTCCAACAAAGTGAGCGCAATTTTTTCGCGGTAAGATATTTCTTTTTGCAATTGGTGGTTAGAAATTTCGATTTGAGCAGTGCGCTCAGCAACACGATGCTCCAGAGTTTCATTGAGCCGTCGATTTTCCTCTTCTACCTGCTTGCGTTCTGTAATATCAGTAATAGTACACACATAACTTTTAACCTCCCCATTTTCTCCGATTTGACCGACAGATTGACCGAATACCCAACTAATTTGAGGGTGATTAATGCCTTGAAAGCGGTACTCAGATTTAAACGGCAATTTCTCCTGGGCGGCGCTATACCATTCAAAAAAAACCCGATCGCGGTCGTCTGGATGAATGCCTTGCAACCACCCTTTGCCCAAAGCTTCATCACAGGTAATTCCCGAAATTTGACACCAGCGCTCGTTGACATACAAGCAGTCTCCAACAGCATCTGCATAAAATATTCCCACCGGCGAAGCTTCAGTTAAAGTTTGATAGCGAGCTTCCGTTTCTCGGCGTTCAATTATTTCTTTTTGCAGTATTGAATCGATCATCCCTAATTGAGTTGGACTCAGCAGAGTTAATGCTTGGGGAACGAAAGGAATTAATGCAAAAGCGGTGTAAGCAGAAATCGCAGCGGTAATAATTTTCAGACTGCCAGAAACCCAATAAACAGGATGCCAAAGCGTCCAAACTTCCATGACGTGAGTAGTGCCGCAGGAGATAATAAAGGCTGCGAACAGCCAAACAATGTTGCGAAAGGGCAAGTCTTTTCGCTGACGCCTAAAATAAATTAGCGAGATTGGTATTGAATAGTACGCCATGGCAATGATAGAGTCTGACACTATGTGCAGCGCGAGTAGCTCTCGCTGCCAAAGGTAACAGTAGCCGTGAGGAATATAATTTCCGGTGAATAACAGGTGATTTAAAAAGTTCCAAATCATCATAAATGGAATGGGTAATCAGGAATGGGTAATCGAGAAGTGGTAATTAGTAATTGGTTATTGGTAATTGGTTATTGGTAATTTAACCCAATTACTTATAACCCAATACGGTTCACTTAAGACAGATCCCCCCTAACCCCCCTTAAAAAGGGGGGGACAAGAATGCCCTCAAAGTCCCCCTTCTTAAGGGGGATTTAGGGG
>JARCMA010000063.1 GCA_030248405.1 Microcoleus sp. MP8IB2.171 | reverse complement strand
TAAAAAAGGGGGGGACAAGAATGCCCTCAAAGTCCCCCTTCTTAAGGGGGATTTAGGGGGATCTCCGGGGCATAAATATGTTAAGTGAACCGTATTGAAATATAGCCTTTCTCAAAAAAATGAGGTATGATCTAACTGACTTGAACAAAGTGAAAAATATCGAGCCCCAAAATGTCATGCAGCTCTAATTAAATGGAGCGCTCACAGCAGTTGCTCCATCCACAGCATTCACTCGACTTACAGAATTCACTCGACTTACAACTATCAATGATTGTAGAAAGTATCACACATTACTAAAAATGAAAGCTTATTCTATTGATTTTAGACAAAAAATTCTGGATGTGTACCATAATGAACCACTCTCACAAAAAGCAATAGCTAACCGTTTTTATGTAGCGCTGAGTTTTGTCCCAAAAATGCTGGTAGTGATGCACAGTCATGGTTTAATATATTAAATCAACATAGATTTTACAGGTAAAAGTATGGAATTTCATAATTGCTAAAGCGATTTTTTTATTAAAAATGGAAAGACTTCTTACGGAAAACAGCGATTTCAATGTAAAAATTGTGGTACTCAAGAAGATTGAAAATTCTAAATATAAGGAGATTTCACTCCTAGACTAAAGCCTTAATTGAGCGGCTGATTTTAGACAAAATTTCTTGAGCCGGAATTGCTAGAGCTACGGGGGTATCCATTCGATGGCTTCAGAATTATGTAAATAAAAAGTATGCCGAAATCTCCCTAGAAATTTCGGTGATGAAAAAACCGAAAGGTCAGTTGAATTTAGAGCTATATGAAATGTGATCATTTGTCAAAAACAAGCGAAACAAGCAATGGATATGGATAGCTTTAGATCAAAAGACCCGTGAAATTGTTGGGCTTTATATTGGAGACCCCTCAAAAAAATCTGCGGAAGAGCTCTGGCAATCTTTACCTCCTGTCTATAGACAATATGCTGTGTGTTATACTGATTTTTGGGGATCTTATTCAGAAATGCTACCTTTTAAAAGACATCGACCTGTAGGCAAAGAATCGGGAAAAACCAGTCATATTGAAAGACCTAATAATACTTTACGGCAGCGAATTTATCGTTTGGTTCGTAAAACCTTGTCTTTCTCAAAAAAACTGCAAAACCATATTGGGGCAATTTTTAACTTTGTACATCACTATAATTCTTGCATAACAAAACGATATCATTACTGTGCATGACTACCCCCCATTCAGGCTCCCTAGTATAGGTAAAATGTATTTACAATGTCAATACGTTATTCACAAAAAACGATCGTTTTCAAACTACTGCCAAATCCTCAATTGTAAACGCCTCACCAACAAATTTCAACTGTGTTCGCCACTAACCTTTCCATCCTCTGCGCCCTCTGCGCTCTCTGCGGTTTGTTCAATCTTTCCTGCATTAAACTCAATCTTTTTCTGTTGGCGTTCCGACGCTGCTTTTTGCAGCATTTTCAACCTTTCTGGGTCAGCATTCGATCGCCAAAACAACTTATGATCCTTAATTTTAACGCAGTTTTCCTCCAAACACTTCACCCACTCGCGATGTTTCTTCACTGCGCCACGATCTAGAATCCCTAACTTTTCTTCTTGGCGGGTGAGTTTCACAAACTTTTCGTAATGGGGATAACTAGCCGCCACAAAAGCTTCTTTCTTAACTAAAATTGGCGGATTATACAAATCAGAATAGTCTTGATAGCTCACAGAAAGGTCGCGCAAATTTATGTGCATGGAAGTGTGGAGGGCTGGATGCGGGTTGGTGTCAAAATCGGGATAAAATAAATAGGAAATTTTTGGTTTATGAGCGTAAAATTTGATAATTGTAGCGCCATCAAGCCGGCCAATTGTGCGGTTGGCGCAGCCTTCGTAGAGCCGCAGCAAAGGGTCAAGTTCTTCTAATGCAGAGACGTGAACTGAAAGGGAACCGGGCTGTTTGTAGCCGATCGCACTATCTTCACAGCAGTCAGCCACAATATCAGGTTTGCTCAGACTATATAGCATTAAATCTGCCAAAGTGCAAGCTTTTTGATAATTGTCAAACAAACCTTTGATATCATTGCGGATTTGAGCCGGGAGTCGGCGGAGTGAAGGTCGATCGCCCAAACCGTTGAGAGCGAGATATACTAGCAAATCTTGGCGGCGCTTGTCGGCGATTGTCTCCCAATCATCCGCATCCGTTGCTTGCAAAATCACCCTCCAAGCGCGATTAAAACTGTGGAATTCCCCCTTAATTGGCGATTCTTCAGCTAATTCGCCTTTAACTGGAAGCCGGCCCCGATCGCTCACAAAAGCCATCAAAGGAGCCAACATTTCCGCATAATCCTCAAACCGCTTAACTTGCGATCGCACTCTGGGAGTCGATAAGTGCGATCGAAACCGAGAAGCACGAAAACCTTCACCCTCCGCAGCATCCCGAAACACAAAATAAATCCCCAAAGCCACAGGAATTGCATCAACACTCAAAACTTGGTCAATATAAACCTTCAACTCTTCTTGTTCGTAATACTTCTGAAAAGTATTCCGAGAAGTAATCACCCCATCCCCGTAAGCAATTTGGCCTCGATCGCTATCATCAATCAAAACTTGAGCCGCCACAACTAATAAATTCTTAGTTAATTCCCAAGCATTCAGCAAAGCTTCTCGGCGTTCCCCCAAACATTCAATGACATTAATCACATAACCAATATTCACAATATCAGCACAAATTCGCGGAGTTTCCGGCTGATAGTATGGGTCCCAACCAGAAATAGCATAACCCTCTTGTGCAATATATTTAATATCCCCGCCGTAACCGCAACCGTAGTCAAAAAAAGTCGCCCCGTCCCTCACTAAATCAGCTTCTAAAACCAGACGCAGAGGTTTAGAAATAGAGTGGCGCACCATTGCAGCTTTGTGCCGATCGATCTTAGGAATTGATAGCTCACTATTCTCCTGTTTCAAACGCTCGACAACAGTATGATCTTTGATTTCTACACCGCAATATCCCAAATATTTGAGCCAACCCTCGCGAGTGCCGATAACGCTAGTATTGTCAAGCAGTCCCCACTTTTCCTCGCAGCGAGTCAGCCTCGCAAACTTTTCGTAATGGGGATAATCCGCAGCTACAAAAGTTTCCTTACGGTGCAAAACAGGGGGATTTTCGCTGTTGCTGTAATCAAAATATTTAACTTCCCCTGTTGCTAGATTAATCTGGATGCTGGTTTGCAAAGCAGGATGAGCATCTGTATCAAAATCAGGGTAAAAAAGATAAGATATTTTAGGTTGATGGAGCAAAATTTTAACTAAAGTTGCTTCATCAATATTTTCGAGAGTGCGTCTGGCACAATTTTCGTAGATTCCGAGGACAGGGTTGAGTGTCTGCAAAGCCGAAACGTGAACGTAAAAAGCCGTCGGTAATTTTTTTCCCACCTTGCTTTCCCGACAGCAGCGAGCCACCTTTGCCACCAGATTGTCAACACAAAAAGCATCTATTTCGTCGGGCGGACATGGCACAGCATTTACAGAATATTGCTCAGAGATAGCCTCGTTTTCGTACAATAAAACTTCCTGAGCAAAAGCCATCAAAGGCGTCAGCACTTCTCCATTACTTTGTAATGAATCGGTATGTAAAATAGGGTTTGTATCGGTATCGTAAGTCATAGGTTAACTCATCGATTTTTTCTTAAAGACTGGGCGGTTGAAACCGCGCCTATACAGACAAAACCTGCCTCCGCAGGTTGAAGACCGAGTTTAAATTACCTTATCTTCTTCAGAAGACTGGGCGGTTGAAACCGCATCTTTCTTCAGTCCGCGGAGGCGGACATCGTTTGTGTAGTGGCGATTTCAATCGCCGACTATAATCGCCGACGTATCTAACAGCTAAAAAACTTAAATATTAACCAAATATTCGAGTTTCCACAAATTCTTGAACCCGGACTAAATGACTGGACAAACTCACTAATATGTTCTCAACCCTCTCAATATTTAACAATTCCACCTCTGATGGTTTAGATTGAAAGCCTCGCGCTTGATGCTCCAATTGTGCGGCCAAATCCGACATCAGAGCAACTCCCACATTAGCCGAAGTTCCCTTGAGACGGTGTGCTTGATATTCCACAGCTTGCCAATCTTTAGCTTCTACGGCTATTTTGGCAGCAGCCACATCAGCTTGCGCGTCTCCCACAAAAGCTTGCAAAAGTCGCTCTGGCAATTTAATATTAACTCGTCCGAGTTGCTCCAATCTGCTCTTGTCGAACAGTCCGTCGCAGTCTCTATGTTCCCAAGTTTGAAGTGCGATCGCCCTTGGTGCTGGCACAGCCACAACCTGCACTTTTTCCAAAACTTCTGTATAATTTGTTACTAATTGAGATTGATTTTCTGAATTAATACTTTTAACTCCATACTTATTTTCAAACTGAACATTTCGGGCTTCATACTTTTTCAGGGCCGCCGCCAAAGCATCTAAATCTACAGGTTTGCTGAGATAATCGTCCATCCCCGCCGCCAGACACTTTTCTCGTTCCCCCGGCATAGCATGAGCAGTTAAAGCCATCACAAAAGTATGCCGATCGCTTCCTTCGATTTGCCTCAACTTTTGCGCCGTTTTGTAACCATCAAGTACCGGCATTTGACAGTCCATCAGCACTAAATCATAGCTTTTTTTTGCCAGCAAATCCAGCGCTTCTTGACCGTTGACCACGCAGTCAGCCTGATAGCCTAAAACCGCCAACTGTTCGACAAGAACTTGTTGATTGATCGGGTGGTCTTCCGCCACCAAAATTTTCAGGGATGACGGTGAATTGGGAGTAATATATTGAGAATTAACTGGTGGCAACTTGCAAGTATTAGCAGCCTCCAATCTCCCAAAATCTCCTGTTCCCTTCACCGACGCCAGCAAAGCCTCAAGCAGGTGGCTAGGCCGCACCGGCTCGATCAAATATCCGTTAAAACCCCGACTGCAAAGCGATTCAGCCTTCGGCTGTTCTCGCAAAGGAGTCATGGCGATTAACGAGCCAAATGTCGAGGTCGATCGCACTTTTATCGCAAATTCCTCCGCATCCAACTCCGGCATTTGCAAGTCCACAAGCACCACATCCCAGCTTTTCCCCCCCTCTCCCGAATTCTGAGAAATCCCGCCCTGGGCATTGTTCAACCAACTCAAAGCCTCAGCAGCAGTTTCTGCCTCATCGCAGCGGGCACCCCAACTTTGAGCGAGCGATCGCACTGCTGCCCTCCTCAAAGCGCTTCCAGACACTACTAACAGCTTCTTGCCCGCAAGTTCGGGTTCATGAGGCTCAACTTGCAACTGTTTTTCCAAAGGTACAGTAAACCAAAAAGTCGAACCGCTGCCTAGCAAACTGCGAACTCCAATCTCGCCTCCCATTATCTCCACTAACTGCTTGCAAATCGCCAAACCCAAACCCGTACCACCGTAAGGTCTAGTAGGAGAATCGTCTACCTGAGAAAAAGATTGGAACAGCTTTGTTTGCCCTTCTGCCGAAATTCCAATGCCAGTATCCCGCACGGAAAATAGCAATCTTGCTTCTTGTCTACCCTCTGCCAGTCGGTTGCCCTGTTTCACACTTACGTGAACTAGAACTTGACCGCGATCGGTAAATTTTATGGCATTCCCCGTCAAATTCAGCAAAACTTGCTTCAATCTGCCCGCGTCGCCCACCAACTTTCTCGGCACCGAACTGTCAACTAAAATATTCAATTCAATACCTTTTTCCTCTGCCAAATGCGCTATAATTTCTATCACCGACTCAACGCAGCTATCCAAATCAAAATCAGCCTTTTCCAGCCGCATTTCTCCAGCTTCTATCTTAGAGAAATCGAGGATATCATTAATAACATTCAGCAAATGTTCAGCACTGCGGTAAATAGTCTGAGCGCAGTCCCGCTGTTTCTGTTCCAGAGGAGCGCGCAGCAGCAATTGAGCCATTGCCAAAACCCCATTCATCGGAGTGCGAATTTCGTGACTCATGTTCGCCAAGAATTGCGACTTCACCCGGCTCGCTTCTAAGGCAGTTTCCCGGGCTTCCACCAACTCATTAATCTTGTCGGCAACCATCACAATTCCCGCCACTTTCCCGTCGGGATTGTACCAAGGATGAGCGGCCCAGCGCAGGTACATAACAGAGCCGTCGGCTCGTTCCCAGGCATCTTCGCTCACCGAAATTACCTCGCCTTTGAGCGCTTGTTGGTACATTACTTTCCAGCGATTCGGCGTATCGGGAAACAATTCGTAATGACTGAGATTAGTCAGGGACTGCCACTCCAACTTAAATTGAGTCAGCCATTTGTGAGAGTTAGCTAAATAGCGCATTTCCGTATCGAACATCGCCATTGCTACCGGCACGCAGGTAATAATTTGTTTCAGTTGCTGCCGTTCTCTTTCTAGAGCATCTTCGGCTTGTTTGCGATCGCTAATGTCGCTAATCATGCCGGCCATTCGCAGCGGTTTTCCTTGGGAATTGCGCTGAGCTTTTCCCTGAGAAGTGCAGTAGCGGTAAACACCGTTCGAGTGTAGCAGTCGGAATTCTACATTATAGTCTATTTCTTGTTCCAAGTGAGCCGCGATCGCCCGGACTATGCCGTCCTTGTCATCGGGGTGCAGCCGGTTGTAGAGATCTTCCATAGTCCTGCCAAATTGCTCTCGCGACAAACCGATAATTTCCAAAAGGCGATCGTTCCAATAAACCTCATTTTTACTTAAATCCCAATCCCAAATTCCGTCGTTCACTCCCTCTAAAACTAACCTGTATCGTTCCTCGCTTTCCTTAAGTTTTTGACTGGTATCAAACGCCTGATATTCGGCGCGGTAAACGCGAATGGCATTGTACAAACTGCGGGACAAACTATCGGGAGAGAGCTTGCTTTTAGCTATATAATCAGAAGCTCCAGCCTTCATCAATTCCACAGCAATTTGTTCGTCGCCTTGACCTGTGAGTACAATTAAGGGAACTTTCAGCCCAGCTTCTCGTACATTTTGTACCAAACTCAATCCGTCTCCGTCCGGCAATCCGTAGTCGAGCAATACGCAGTCAAATTTGCACTCAAATATTTGATTTAATAGCAGCCCATTTTCTATCTCCTCAACCTCGCTTAAAGGTTGAGATTTATTTTGTTTGGAGAGTTTCGAGGTAGCCTGCATAGAATTTTTGCTGACCGAGAGTTGGGCCAGCGCATCCGCGCAGTCTTCTGCTTCAGTAACTTCTGCCGAAACACCAGCGGACTTGAGCGAACGTTTGATCGCCATTCGATCGACTGCATCGTCATCAACTATCAGAAGTGTGAGAATTTTGTCCATAAAAACCGAATTTTGGATTACTCCGAAAAAGCTGCTGTCGAGAAAAAGGAATTAAAACAACTGCATCGCTGAAAAATCTCACAGCCTCCTTGAAAAAAAAATTATTAAAATTTCCCTATTTTAGTTAGGGAATTTCGCTCAGCATCCAGTATCTGTTGAGGGTAGCCATCACTTCCACAAAGTTAGAAAAAGTAACAGGTTTAAGAATATAGCCCGCTACATTCAAATTATAAGCTTTTACTTTATCTCTGTCTTCATTAGAAGTTGTGAGCACGATTACCGGAATCGACCTCAAACATTCATCCAGTCGCAATTCTTGCAAAAACTCGATCCCGCTCATTCTCGGCATATTCAAGTCCAGCAAAATCAACCGGCGCGCTTGAGGCATGGGAGTGTCTATTTTTCCTTCTCCACGTAATATGGCTAGAGCTTCTAATCCATTGGCAGCAATGTAGAGGGGGTTGACGATGTTATTTTTTTTGAAAGCTCGCCGGACGTTCATCACATCAACCTCATCATCTTCTACCAAGAGAATATGAATTTTTTTGTCTTGCATAAATCAGCCATTTTATAGATGTTTTTTAAGCGCCCGTCTCGTTGACGAGGTTTAGTCAGCACGGATCGCGAACCCAGCAGGTTTAATCTCTATTGTCCTTTGTCAAGAATCATTTATGCCTGGGCAGATGACGGTATCTACCTGCAGGCGTACTCGCCCGTCAGAGAATGAGCGGTGCAGCGGAGATCCAAAAACTCGCCAATAACACCCGATCGAGCTACGGTAAAATCTAAAACTCATCTACATTATTAATCGCCATGTCAGCCGATCGCAAACTCTACGAAGGCAAAGCCAAAATCCTCTACTCCACCGAAGACAGCGAAATTTTGCTGACCCACTTCAAAGACGACGCCACAGCCTTTAACGCCCAGAAACGCGGCAGCATCATCGGCAAAGGCGAAATCAACTGCGCCGTATCCGCCCACCTGTTTCGGATGCTAGAAGCCAAAGGCATTCCCACCCACTTCATCGACACGCCGGCCCCCAACCAAATGCGAGTCTGCCGCGTCAAAATCTTGCCCTTGGAAGTAGTCGTCAGAAACATAGCCGCCGGTAGTCTCTGCAAGCAAACAGGACTCGCCCTAGGCACAATTGTCAATCCGTCGCTCGTGGAATTTTATTACAAAAACGACGATTTGGGAGACCCGCTGCTGACCCGCGGCCGACTTCAGTTAATGCAGCTAGCCACCCCCGAACAAGTAGACCAACTAGAAATCGCCGCCCGCGAAATTAACGAAATACTCAAAGAATTTTTCACCCAGTGCGGCATCACCCTAGTAGACTTCAAACTAGAATTCGGTATCGACCAACATCAAAATCTAATCCTGGCCGACGAAATCAGTCCTGACACCTGCCGCCTCTGGGACAACGCAGAAACCGACCCCGACGCCCGTGTTATGGACAAAGACCGATTCCGCCGCGACTTAGGATCGGTGGAAACCGCTTATCAGCAAGTTCTCCAGCGGGTTCTCGCTCAAAAAGTCTAGAGGCCTTGGTAATGCGCTAGAATTGCACAGTTTGTCACCCTTGTGCCTTTGATGTCAGCAATCAGCGGTCAACAGTCATCAATTAGCGGTCAGCGCGAGATTCAACCGACTTAATAACTAATGACTATGACTAATGAATAATGACTAATGACTAATGTGGTGTGTGGATTGCCCAAAAAAGTGAACAAAAATGCGTTTATCTGCCGTATTGGTGGCAGTTTTTACTGCCTCAGCAACATTCGGGTTATCAAATTCTGCAAGTGGCCAAACATCCTACTCTGAATCAGCAGAGGAAACATTGGCCGCCGTTACC
Organism: Microcoleus sp. MP8IB2.171; assembly: GCA_030248405.1. GTDB lineage: Bacteria > Cyanobacteriota > Cyanobacteriia > Cyanobacteriales > Microcoleaceae > Microcoleus. The sequence goes on along the minus strand of JARCMA010000063.1, from coordinate 183 downwards.
CCCGCCCCGTCGATCGAATTACCCGATCGCCCCGTTCCAGAATTAACCCAAAATCCTCCTCAAAACCGCAAAGCCGCTAAAACTAGCAAAGGGGAAGCCCTAAAAATAGTGGCGGCCCCTGCTAGAGGAGAGAACGATCGCGAACCCCCAAACCGAGTCACAGACCCGGCAACCCCGGTTTCG
>JARCMA010000494.1 GCA_030248405.1 Microcoleus sp. MP8IB2.171 | reverse complement strand
ATATTAATGCCGTCATTAGTCATAGTAAAAGGATATTCGCCCTTCATGTGAGTTGTACCGCGCAACTTCAAAATTTCCATTGTGCGGCGGCGGCGTTCCCCTTCCAAAACGTTGCGAACAATCACTACATTATCCGATACAAATTCTTCCACTCCAAACCGCGCCACCGGGCCGTATTCTTCCAGTCGTTCGGTAGTCATAACTGTAGTTGCTCCTACTTGTTTGAGGCGCGCAACTAAGCGAAAAATTTCTCGGCGCACCACCGATGCAGCGTCGTACTGCTGAAATACGGCTGTCACCGAATCTATAGAAACGCGCTTGGCTTTGTACTTGCGAATGGCGTACTGAATCCGCTCGATTAAGGCTGATAAATCAAAATTTCCCACGATATCCTGACCTTCTGGATCGGGGGAAGCGTCCAAAATAAATAGCTTGCCTTCATCGATTAACTTGGCCAGATCCCAACCGAAACTGCACGCATTTTTAATAATATCGGTCGGTGATTCTTCAAAAGTTACTAGCACTCCCGGTTCGTCAAAATGCGTGATTCCGTTATAGATAAATTGTACGGCGAATAAAGTTTTTCCTGTTCCTGATGTGCCGCTGACTAGGGTGGTTCTACCGACTGGCATTCCGCCGTGACTGATGTCATCGAAACCCTCAATCATCGTGCGAATTTTTTCAACTCCTGCCGTTACCAATCCTTCTCGTTTAACCGTTTGACTAATTTCATTCATGTCGATTTTTGTCAACTCTCAGTATTCTTTAGTTGTCACTCATTAACCGCCGATCATGAGTCTTTGTACCCAGCTTTTAGTTTTGGCTCTTGCTCAATAACTAATGACTGCTGACTGCTGACTAATGACCCCGCCGAAAAACCGATACCGTGCCACGTACTCCTGTGGTGGAAAGATAAAAATTTTAGACTTTTGTTCAACCTCCCAGATTCATCGGTTGAGTAAATCTAAAATCTAAAATCGTTCGACTGAGCGCGACTCGATGCTTCGACTGAGCGCTCGCCGAACGTTTCACGCCAAACCGAAGTCTTAAATCTAAAATCGACTGACTCTCACCTGATTATCTTATGAATTCAGGTCTTCTTCGCGAAGTTCTTCATAGAGCAAATCTAATCCTATCAGAACTTTCTCACGATCGGACAAATCGCCAATAATTTTTCGCACCGGCGGCGGCAGGATTTTGGCCAGCGTCGGGGTTGCCAATATCTTGTCCTCTTCTGCTAGCTGAGGATTTTTGAGAACATCTATGACTTTGAGCGCGTAGACGCCTTGAAATTCTTGTTCTAGGATGTCCTTTAGGGTTTTCAAAGCTCGCACTGAGTTGGGAGTATTCCCCGCAACGTACAGCTTCAGAACGTAGGTTTTCTTCAGAGGACTCATGAACTTTTTTAAATGTTGAGTATTAGTTGTCAGATGTTAGTTATAGTTGTTATTTCTCTTAAATCTGCTGTTCTTTGTTATTTTATAATAATTTCAGCCTCGCGATCGCGCGGCCGTTTGTCTTCTGCTTTCTTCTTTGTTAAATTCTACCTTCTACCTTCTTCTTTCTTAAATTCGGCCTTTGGCCTTCTACCTTCTAACCTGAGATGCCTCTTTCGGAATCGATCGCCTGTACATCTCGCACATATGAGCGATCGCGTCAATCAGAGTCAAGCGGTAATCGAGCAATATTTCCTCGCTGCGCCCTTCTAATTTTAGCTGTTTAGCAAACTCGTCCATCAATTCCATGTGAATTTCTACAATTTGAGTCACGGGAACGTCAGCAAAAAAAGCCAAGTTCACAAATTCATCTATTTGATTGTTGACCGCAGTATCTTGAGAAAAATAATTCAAAACGATGTCGCGATAACTTGACTTGAGTTGCTCCAAAAACTTTTGCTTCTCTGATGCAGACAGATTTCTCAAAAAAATCTGGGAATTTCTTTTATAATACACACCTAAGTATCCTAATCGTTCCCGTAATTTTTCCGCAAGTCGGCGCTGCTGTCGGCTTAACAAACTTTGAGCAGTCAATTGGGCCGTCGCATCGACCGTTGCGGATTGGTCATTGACAGGAACCGGAGTTGAAAGTTTCAGAAATTGGGCGATCGCCCGATCGATACTTGCAGCTATTTCCGTCGATCGATCGATCGCCAGTTGCACCTCAGCCGGGTGATAAAAAAAAGCACAACTTTCGTCTTGACTCTTCTGGGATCTACTGGCTGCGGCCTCAAAACCATCCGAAGGTGGTGCTTCTAGCCTTCCATCCTCCCCAGGCTGGGGCGAAAAAATCACAGCAGGCAAAAAGAGCGATCGTGCTTGCAGCTTGCTCAGGAACTCGCGCAGATCTCCATCTACCTCAAAAACCAAACAATCGACATGGTAATTGTGCTTCAGGAATCCCAAAAACTCCACCGGCGATTTAATGTGCGTTAAAGTATAACGTTCGCGCGTCAAAAGCTCGATCGCACAGCCTGCGATTTTCTCAGAATGGACAAAAATACCGATCGACAGTTGGGGAAGCAAAGCTGTAGGTGAAACACCGGCATTGGCCGAAAGTGCTGGATCGCTCAGAGTTGATATCTCCTTTACAAAACACTTAATATTTTAACAATTATTGCAACATTTACTGTAACCAATCTTAACAGCAAAATTGGTGACAACCTTTAAACACAGGGATAATAAAAGTGTACTCCTTGGCTTTTGTGTCAAGCACCCTAAACCTGATTTCTGCAATTAACCTTAAGACTTAAAACAAGTGATAGTCGCCTCAAATCTGTTGCAGGCATAGAATTCGCAGGCTTAAGTGCCGATCCCGTGCGAGATAGCGAACTGGTATAAAACAAATAAGATACAAAAATCGGCAGCTACATTGGGTATCAAAAATATTACTGCTATTGATAGTAGACTCTCAGGTTTGTTATGCCAACCACCAGTCCCAGTCTCAAGAACTTTATCGACGAGCCAGTGCCGCTGTGCCAACCCACGGCGGCACTCGAATCGCTGCGGTCAATTTTCAGCGAGGGCAATTGCGATCGAGTCGCAGTAGTCAACGAACAGCTACAGCCCCTAGGATTAGTTTACCTCCGCAGCCTTTGGGCTGATGGACTTGATCGCACCAACGACTGGGAACAACCTTTGTCAGAAAGCTCGATCGCGATCGAGCCGATCAGAATAGTATTGGCCACTCTGAGCATCAGTGAATTCTGGCAGTACCTGCAAACAGAGGAACTTAACACCCCAGCAAGTAGCCAAACCATCGGCGGTTTCTCGAAAAGCCCGATCGCCCTCACAGATGCCAGTGGTAAATTTTTAGGAATGTTAGACAGCCTAAGCCTGCTGCAATTTATCGCCGCACTTAACAGCAGCCTCACAGAGCACTCAACAGCAGTCAAAGAAATCGAACTAATGCCCGTTTCCGCAGCCATCGCCACCGCCCGTGCTCAAGTGCGCTTTCTAGAAGCAGGATTGAAACCCTCGGAAAACCTCAACTCCCTAGTCCAACTGCTGGAAAAACTGCCCCTACCCCTGAGATTGCAAACCCCCACTGGACAGATAGTCAGTCAAAACGCAGCGTGGCGGATTTTGCTGGGAGCAGGCCCAGAACCAGTTCCAGAACCAGCAGCAAATTTGGGCAAACACTCGCCCCACAAACCAAGCCATTTAACAACCGAATACACGAGCACCCAGGTAGAAGCGATCGCCCAAGAGTGCAAGAGCTTAGTAGGAGTAGGTCGATCGGGCGATGGACTGCAGGATAGCTTCGCCGCGCGTGATTCAACCGCAGCCAGCAGTTGCCCGCTGCCCCTGTACGCTGCAGCCTCCCCCTCAACATTAACCGCTCCAGCTTGGTGTCCCATGGCCGGCAAACCAGACACCTACATTTGCGATTGTCCTGTACAAAAAGGTCAAGAACGGATCTGGCAATTTGTCAAGCAACCGCTGTCGGACAACCTAATTTTAGTCATGGGACAAGATGTCACCGAAGAACATTTAGTCGCCAAAGAACTAGCAGCGAAAAACGCAGATTTAATCCACCTCAACCGACTAAAAGACGAATTTTTATCCTGCATCAGCCACGAACTAAAAACCCCGCTCACCGCCGTCCTCGGTTTGTCAAGCCTCCTCAAAGATAAATTGATCGGAGAACTCAACGATCGCCAAACACGCTACGCCAAACTAATCCATAAAAGCGGGCGGCATTTGATGACAATAGTTAACGACATTTTAGATTTGACCCGAATGGAAACCGGGCAGCTAGAACTAATTCCCGAACCAGTCGAAATAGCAGCCACCTGCAAAAAAGCCCTTGAACAAGCAAAACAACTGCAAAAGCAAGAAGAAAAATCCCCTCCCCAGCCGAGCAAAACCGACGGCGCAGCTTCCGAAGAACCATCGACCGAAATCGAATTTACACTCGAAATAGAACCCGGACTAAGCTACTTAATTGCCGACGAAATGCGACTGCGGCAAATGCTCGTCAATCTGCTTTCCAACGCCCTAAAATTCACCGAAGCGGGCGGCAAAATCGGATTGAAAGTAAATATTTGGGAAGGCTGGATCGCATTCACAGTTTGGGACACAGGCATCGGCATCCCTGCCGAAAAACAACACCTGATCTTTCAGAAATTCCAACAACTTGAAAGCCCGCTTACCAGGCGCTTTCAAGGAACCGGACTGGGACTGGTACTGACTCAACGGCTAGCGAGGCTCCACGGCGGAGACGTTTCGTTTATTTCCTCAGAAAACCAAGGCTCTGAATTTACCTTGTTGCTGCCGCCAAATCCTCCGGGAAATAGCGGGGAAGAATCCCCAGCAGGTACAGCCACCGAGGGAGAATTATTACAACCAAAATATCAAACTCCGATCGCCAATTCTCGCTCTCGTTTAGTATTAATAGTCGAAGCAGTTCCCAAATATATCGAAGATTTAACCAACGTCCTCTCAGGTTTGGGCTACCAAGTAATAGTCGCCCGTTCCGGCACCGAAGCGCTGGAAAAAGCTCGCAGGTTCAGTCCCGAAGCGATTTTTCTCAACCCGTTGCTGCCGCTGCTGTCGGGTTGGGACGTGCTGACGCTGCTGAAGAGTGACCCGGATACTCGATCGATTCCGGCGATCGTCACAGCCACCAGAGGCGAAAAAGAACGGGCTTCTGTCAACCGCGCCGAAGGCTTTTTGAGCTTGCCAGTCGAAGAATTCGCTTTGCGGCGTTTACTAGACTCGATCGGCCGCCCCGATGCCAGTACCCAGAAGGTGAGGAGTTCTTTAACTGTGTTGTGGATCAGCCCGCAAAACAGTTCGTCTCAAGGTTCTGCTTTATTGCTAAACCCCACCTACTGCCGGGTTTTAGAAGCAGACGACCTCAGCCAAGCAGAACTCGTGGCCAGAATTTGGCGGCCCGACGCGATCGTCTTGGACAGTACAAGTCAACTGCAAAACCCCTTAGCTTTTATCGAACAGTTAAGTCGGTCTCGAAATTTGGGTTCTCTCCCCTTGGTGACTTTAGACCCTCCCACTACGCAACTGGCAAATCAAGTCAAAGGATTGTCGGTATTTCCCTGTTTAGCCGCCGGCAGTCCCGATGGCACCGGGTTGGTAGCTTCTGCGTTGTGGCAAGTGATTCAAGTTGCTGCGGGCATGAGTTGGAAGCCCAGCATTTTATTTGCCGACATTTCGACTTTACCCGACTTGCACCGCACTGCTGGGGGGAACCCGACGGCAGAATTGGAAAATCGCGATCGATCGACAAAAGTCGAGATTCCCATGCCCAATTCCCAGTTTTCTACTCCCAACCTTCAAGCTTTGATTCAGTACATCCAAACTGCAGGATTTCGAGGGTCGATCGCTCCTTGCTGGACAGAAGTTTTGCAGCAGTTGCAATATCAAAGTGTTGACTTAGTTTTGCTGTGCTTGCGAGATGCTCCCTCAGAATCCTCCGCCATGCTGCAGGCGCTATCGAACCTGCGACAAATGGCAGTAAAACTGCCGATTTTAGTCTGGGATTATCGGTCTGCTGTAAATTCCGAATCCGAGGCGATCGACTTTCTGCTGCAAGAAGTATCTGCCAAAATTTTGCCTTCTTCCTTATCGGCAGCACAATTGTTAGACAAAATTAAACAGACTTTATTAACTCACTCAAGTTGAGCAAGAATAAAGAATTTACCCGGTTTGTAGTGAGGAATGAAATCATCTCTAAAGCCGTGAATAAAAACTCTTATTCGTGAGTAAAAACAGAATTTGAGAACTATTTAAATGAAACCGCGAAGCATTCTTTATTCAACCATTTAAGTTGCTAATAATTCATAATTTATCCGGTTTGTAGTGAGAAATGAAATCCTCTCTAAAGCATTGAATAAAAAATCTCGTTCCTGAGCGCAAACAGAAGTTAAGAAATATTTAAATGAAAACCGCCAAGCGTTGCGAGTCAAGAAGCAATATCAAAACTCAAAAATATGAGTTATTATAGGCGATCGAGAAACCCTTATATTTTTTTCTGGGGCTGTACAGTGCCTAATCGCATTTCTTTAATATCTCTGGTGCTTGCACTCGGTTTGTGGACAATGCCCGAGCCTGCTGTCGCACAGGCCTTACTGCCTTACACCCTGCAAATCGACTCGGCCCAACTCGAACAAACGGCCTTGAGCCTTGCAGAAGAAGCCGTCCAGCTAGCCAGACTCCAGCAGTACCAACTCGCCGTACCTAGAGCCGAACTCGCCACACAGTTAGCCCCCAAAAATGCTCAAACTTGGACTTTGTTAGGTAGCTTGTACCTTCAAGTCGAGCAGTTTGACAAAGGCATTGAAGCTTTGGGGCAAGCTCAATCTCTGTCACCAGAAAATCCATCAATTAAATTTGTCTTGGGAGAAGCTCACTTTCGGAAAGCGAACTACGAGAAAGCAGCCGAATACTTGCAAGCAGGATTGAAACTAAAACCAGATACTCCGGGCGCATTATTTGATTTGGGCAACGCTTTTTACAAGCTTAAGCGGTTTGATCAGGCGATCGCCCAGTACGAAAAAGCCTTTGCTTTAGAAAAAAACCTGTGGCCCGCTATCAACAATATCGGATTAGTCAAATACGAAATGGGAGATGCCGATGGTGCTATCAAACGCTGGGAACAGGCGATCGCGATCGACAAAGAAGCCGCAGAAGCAATGCTAGCTCTAGCAGTAGCGCTCTACACCAAAGGCGACAAAGAAAAAGGTTTAGCAATGGGAGAAGCCGCGCTGAAATTAGACAGACGCTATGCCACTGTAGATTTTCTCAAAGAAAACCTCTGGGGCGATCGCTTAATTGCAGCCACCCAAAACTTCCTAGCCACCCCCCAAATTCAAGCAGCACTAACCAAAATTCAAGACGCTCCACCCCCTCCCCAGACATCGCCCTAATTATTATCAGCCCAATTCAACTATGACACCCACTGATCGCCTCGCCCCTCTAAGCTGGACAGAATTAGAGGCACTCACAGACTTTGAAGTCGATCGCACCAACGGGCCAACCAACTCTCAAGCCCGCTTGCGCCTCTTTGGACATCCCGAATCCGACGTGAGAGTCACGCTGTACCGCGACAATCATGCGTGGTGTCCCTATTGCCAGAAAATTTGGTTGTGGTTGGAAGAAAAACAAATCCCCTACCGCATTGACAAAATTACCATGTTCTGCTATGGGGAAAAAGAAAGCTGGTACAAGCGCAAAGTGCCGTCAGGAATGCTACCCGCGATCGAGCTAGACGGCCGCATCATCACCGAAAGCGACGACATTTTAATCGCCCTAGAACAAGTCTTCGGCCCCTTGGGTTTGGGCATGGAAAACCCCCAAGTCCTTCCCCTCCGACGGCTAGAGCGACTGCTGTTTAGAGCGTGGTGCTCTTGGCTGTGCTACCCAGCAAGTTCAGCCAAATTAGAACAGCACAACCGCAACCAATTTATCAGCGTCGTCGCCCAGGTAGAAAAGGCTCTGGCTAGCACTCCGGGGCCTTATTTCCTCGATGAATTTGGCACCGCGGATGTAATTTTTACGCCCTACGTCGAACGGATGAATGCCAGTCTTTACTACTACAAAGGCTACTCGATGCGGGAAGAAAACCCGCGCTTTGCTGACTGGTTTGCGGCGATGGAAACCCGCCCCACCTATCGCGGCACTCAGAGCGACTTCCACACCCACGTCCACGATTTACCGCCTCAAATGGGCGGCTGTTATGAAAACGGCGAACCTCAGATGCTTCTCAATAAAGCCCGCGTGGATAATGGGCCTTGGGCTGGACTGCCGGATGTGATGTATCCAGAACCGGAAACCTCCCGCGCTGAAGCACTCCACCGCGTCATTAAGCACCAGCGCAACATTGTTCGAGTCAACCCTGCTGATGACAACTTATTCGATGAGGCTTTGCGTTGTGCTTTAACTTTGATGATGACTGGCGAAGTTTGTACGCCGCCGGCTGGTTCTGATGCGGCTTTGCGGTATTTGCGCGATCGGGTGAATGTGCCCCGCGATATGTCCATCTACGCAGCTAAGCGACTGAGGGAAGCGTTGGAGGAAACGGCGGCCTTAGTGGGTGATGGCCAAGGTTCTCCGATTCTGCTGAAGAATCGGCGAGATCAAGATCCGGCTAATTTTGTGTAGGGGGCGTCTGGTGGATTTGCTCAAAGGTTTCTACAAACACGACATTACCAATTTGTAAGGTACGATCGGATTATTTCCTAGACTGTTTCAGAGGCTATGGGTATGGTTTCAGTATCCAACAACCAACCAATCATTATTCGTACAGAGCGCGGACTGACAATTTCAGGTACGCGCATCACTCTGTATGATGTGATGGACTACCTGACGGCTCAGTATCCCCCGAAGTTTATCCGTTCCTTGTTTGACTTAACAGACGATCAGATTAAGGTTGCTTTATCCTACATTGAGGCAAATCGTGCAGAAGTCGAAGCAGAATATCAAATTGTTTTAAAGCAAGCTAAGGAAATTCAGCATTACTGGGAAGAGCGCAATCGCGAACATTCTGCCCGCGTTGCAGCGATGCCACCCAAACCCGGTAGAGAGGCTCTTTGGGCAAAACTTCAAGAGCAGAAAGCCAAACACGAACTAGAAGCATGAATTTTCTGATCGATCACAATCTCGGAGGTCATGCAGAGATTTTATTGGGCAATATTGCGAGTCAAGGCTGGTTAAATCTACTCCCAATTCGTTTTGTCACTTTCAAGCAGATGAATTTGTCGATCGACAGTAACGATCGAGTTGTTTGGCGACTAGCTCAAGCAAATCAGATGATTTTGCTTACTGCAAACCGCAGCATGAAGGGTGAAGACTCCCTGGAACAGGTGATCCGAGAAGAAAATACAGTGGATTCCTTACCTGTGATTACGGTTGGAGATGCCGATCGATTTTTAGGCGATCGAGTCTATCGAAATCGTTGTGTCGATCGTATTCTGGAAATCTTGCTGGATATCGAAACCTGGATGGGCGTTGGTCGTCTTTTTGTTCCGTAAGGTGAGCCAATAAGTAAGGCAGTGCTGCTAGCCGAACAAGCCAAAAAAACTGAGTTTCCAACACTATCGAGTATTTTTTATGAAAGTATCTATCTCTTTGCCAGATGAGCTAGTGCGTTACATTTCTATTTCTAGTATTGGTAAAAAGTTAAGTTTAAAAGCTTAACTTTTTACTTGCTTATATTTAAGCAACCTCTACGAACACACCGCTGCGAGCAAACTCCTCTTCTTCAGGACTAAAGACTGGAGCTTGATCCACAAGGTCAGGGTCAAAGTAATATGTCTCTTGTAGGAATTCTCCGGTGACGATCGCCTCCTCCAACTCCTGGATGTAATCTTGGGCAACTAAGCAGGCTTCCTTGATGCCTTCCTCATCCCTCTTATCCAAAAGCTTTTGTAATGTTGCTCTCACCCCTGTCAGTCGTGCCGCAGGCTTGAGCATACCGTAGAGGCGGTACATCCGATCGGTGGCAATGCTGATGTGTTTGAGGGCCTTGGCTCGTGCTAGCTCAGAGTCAATGCTGGGCCAATGACGAGTGGTGTAGAATGCTTTTTCATCCTTGTGATACCACTCCTCCGATCGCGCAATTGATGAGGAGACAGTGTTGTGCAACTTCCAGAAGAATAAGCGCAGGGAAGCGCCATCTACTACGGTGGACAGCTTCGCCTCCATTGATACCTCAAAGTTATTCAGACGCGGGTCGCGCCCAAGCACGAGGTACTCCACAGGGTACATTTCCACCTCTTTATTCTGCACGACGTAGGCGTTGAGGTGGTGGCGGCAGTAGGGGCAGGGATACATAGTGGCAAACAGCTTGAAGAAGTCCTTGAAGATTGCCACCAGAGTTTTTTGCTGTTGGGGGGTTTTGGTAGAGACGATTTCAGCCGTAGTGTGGAAGAAACGCCACACCGCAGGGCCAATATAGTAAGGGAAACTGACGCGCATTTGTGAATTCTTTATTTCACTGCGATCGATATACACATCGATGAACGATACATATTGCGAGAGTTCACCAGACTCGCGCCCAAACTCCAAGCGTTCGCGCCGTTTCTGTACCCCATTCAGGTAGTTGTGTGTCAAGCGCCATGCCTGTTGAAGCATCAGCTTCTGTTTTGGAGCGCATTTGGGAAAGCTTTCTACAACATCCGCCCCATAGCGCCCAAATTCCCCTGACGTTTTAGTGGCTTCGTACCACTGGTTTAAAGCCGCTTCGTCAGGCACCGTGTTCAAGGGGATGTCTGCTGCTGTGCTGACGCTGAAGGCAGCTAGCAACTTCGGCATAAAGTCT
>JARCMA010000493.1 GCA_030248405.1 Microcoleus sp. MP8IB2.171 | reverse complement strand
TTCTAATAATAATTTTTTGTACGGCACTATACTGGATTTACTTTTTTGTACATCATACCTAGTTTACCACTTGTTCGGTCTTAAGTAAACCGTATTGAGTTATAACCTACATTTGGCGATCGCCAATAGTTTACAAACCGGATATCGGCACAAACTCGTAACCGTAACTGGTGCGATTTCCGGGTTTAACAGTTACTAACTGAACTGCTCGATTACGATCGCCCGAAGGTAAAAACCGAATCGGGCCGGATGCTCCTTTTGCGGAAAAATCTGACGCCGATAAAGCTTGTTGAATGCCTGTACGAGTCGGATTGCGCCCTAAACCGACAATTAAGGCGATCGCCGCGTCGTAGGCTAAAGCTGTGCGCCAACTTACTTCAGCATTCCAAAGTTGTTTGGATGTTTGGGGAAAGTTTGACTGTGGATCTGCGAGAATGTGCCAAGGAACAGCCAGCACCATATCTGTTGCTCCTGCGCCACCGATTTGCAGTGTTTTAGCAGTATAAGCACCGTCTCCTGCTAGTAACGGCAGCCGTTTGGCGTTGACTTGCACTACTTGTAAAGCTTGGTCGATCGTGGCTGAATTGGATGCTAACATAATCACTTCGGCTCCTTGGGCGATCGCACTTTTAACGCTATCGGCCGCATTAAAATTGCCATTAGCAAAGTCAAATTCGCCTACTATTTGTCCTCCATCTCCGTAAATAGCCGTAGTAAATTCATCTTTTAAAGATTTGCTGTAACTGCTGGCAGAATTGAAAAATACAGCAGCTTTTTGCTTTTGCAATTTTGTCAGCATATAGCGGGAAAGAGCATTAGCCGCAAACCGATCGCTCGGCACTGTCCGAAATATATTGCTGCCAACTCCTGAGATCTGCACAGACGTACTTGTCGGAGAAATTGCTACTAATTGTTTTTGCTGGTAAATCTTGCTGGCTGCTAGCGTTGTATCTGAACCAAAATGCCCGATAACTCCTAAGATTTCCGAGTTATTTGCTAAAGCACTGGCAATTTGTGCGGCAATTTCTGGGTTGTTGTCATCGTTAGCGATTAGCACTTTTAATGGAGTACCGCTAATGCCGCCGCTTTGGTTGATTTCATTTTGAGCTTGAGCTACCCCCCGCATAATTTCTAGAGCAGCATTGATATCGCCGCCAATGGGAACTGCAGCAGCAATTGTGTAGGATTTTTGATTGCCGATGCGGGCGTTGTTGAGGTAAATTAGTGCTTCTGGATCGTTGCGATTGGTTTTTAGCGAAGCTTGTAAGTCGGAAATAGCTGCGTTATAGTTGCCAGATGCGATCGCCTGTACTGCTGCTTGTTTGGTTGTTGTTGCTTGCTCTGGAATTAACAGTTTTTGTCCGGTACTCAGACGCTGCTCAATTGCCTGATCTGACTGCTCGGCATTCCCCGTCGGAGACTTGGGAAAGGTCTGATTTGGGGGTGATGAACCTCCGAGATTGATGCCGCCTCGGCTTGTCAGCCACCAAATACCTGCACCGGCTAGCCCGATCGTAATTAGGAGCGATAATACCAGAACAGCGGTTTCATTTTTTTGGGACATGGCTGCACAGTGTTATATTTTAGGTTTGAAATTCAACCGCTCAGGAGGCAGGAGGCAGGAGGCAGGAGGCAGGAGGCAGAAAAACGAATGTAATTATATTTTGACATTTTTTTAATCATCTTAGATAGTCAGGGAGGCACGGATATTGAGTAACTCGGTTTGATGGATGAAAATATATAGGTTGCAGCCAGTCAAAACAATCAACAATTAAAGGTTATCGGGCGTTTTCCGCGCGATCGCCAACGGTTAGGATTTTTTAACCCCAATCGATCGGAGAATACCAAAAACCAGGCTGGGGGTTTTCTGCGGTATCCACTGTCACGTTCAAAAAGTATGAGTAGCTAAACACTTTTGAACGCTGCATATCACAATTATACATTAACTAGCTTTTTTTAATTATATTTTTATTTTTGGTCGAAATGCCGACCGTGGGGGAGTTGTAAACCATCTAAAATCGGCGTGAAAGATTAAAGTTTTTTGAAGTTTAGCAAAAATCCTGCAATCTTTTGTAATATAAGCAGGAAAGTTGAAAAATATCTAAAGAGAAACTAATTAGATAAAAGAGTCGCTAAGGTAGTAAAAATGACGGTTAGTCAGAGAAAAAAAGTGTTAAGCTAGGCTAAGCTCAGTCAAAGCAAAACCTCGATATTTAATTAAGTTCGATCGATAACAAAGGCTAAGGTAAAGTTAATGGCAAACTCAGTTTTAAATCAGCCAAAAGCAGCAGCAGGAGTGCAGTGGCAGCCAAAAGATATTATCCGCGGCCTAGTGTGGAAAATTGCGATCGCAACCTGGCTGTTAATGGCTGTAGGCAGCGCCACGCGCGTGATGAATGCGGGGCTCGCTTGCCCCGATTGGCCACTGTGCTACGGTCAATTGATACCCACAGCACAGATGAATTTGCAGGTGTTTCTGGAGTGGTTTCACCGTTTGGACGCAGCAGCAATTGGCTTAAGCGCGATCGCCCTTTTGGGACTTTCTGTATTCTACCGCAGCCGCCTACCGAAATGGTTGCCGATTGCCAGCGCTGGGGCAGTGTTTTTAATAGTTTTTCAAGGCGTATTGGGCGGCTTGACAGTAACACAACTGCTGCGATTTGACATCGTTACCGCTCACTTGGGAACTGCTTTACTGTTTTTTGGCGCCCTGCTAGCGATCGGTTTTATGCTGACTCCCTACGAAGCTACGGGCAATACAAACAAATTAGCATGGGTAAGTTCGATCGCGGCACTTTTAGTTTACCTGCAAAGCCTGCTAGGAGCGTTAGTCGGCTCCAGATGGGCGCTGCATCAATGTTTGGGCTCGTCAGAATTGTGCTCGGTAATGAACAGCCACATTGCCGGCATCGTACCCGCTACCGCAGCAACTTTAGCAGTAGCAGTCATGGCTTGGCGACAACCAGCACTTAATTCAAGCTTGCGAAAATTAGGAAATTTAGCCAGTGTTTGTCTGATTGCTCAATTAGTTTTGGGATTAGCAACTTTCCGGCTGCACCTTCAGGTAGAACCGCTGACAGTCGCCCACCAAGCAGTCGGCGCAGCATTGCTGGGAACTCTGCTAGCTTTTAGTGTTTTGTCGTGGCGCGATCGGGTTTTATCAGCTTGAAAATAAACCGCAGCCAGTAAGAACCAGTTGATTTATCGCTGGGTGAGGGCGGGTTTACCTATCCTTTTAGTGATAGCAAATATCTGGTAAAACCCGCCTCTACAAACTAATGACTGATGACTAATTCGCAAATAATTACTAACAGCTTACAACTAATGCAAGAAATCCTTACCAACGATAGCCCCCGCCTCCACGAAAACTTTTCGCAAGTCGCGAAAAGTTACTACCAACTAACAAAACCCAGAATTATTTTACTGCTGCTAATCACCACATCAGCAGGAATGTGGATGGCCGCAAAAGGAGAAGTAGATCCGCTATTGCTGGTGTCAACTATTACGGGAGGCGCTTTAGCTTCGGCTGCTGCGAATACAATCAATTGTGTCTACGACAGCGACATCGACTATATCATGGAGCGCACTCGGTGGCGGCCGATTCCTTCTGGGCGAGTCAAGAAGCGGGATGCTTTGATATTTGCGATCGTCCTAGCTACAATATCCTTTACATTGCTGACAGTTGTCGCCAACTTATTAGCAGCATTGCTAGCGATGTCCGGCATCGTTTTCTACGTCCTAATTTACACGCACTGGCTGAAGCGCCACAGCGTGCAAAACATCGTCATCGGCGGTGCAGCAGGGGCGATTCCCCCGCTAGTTGGCTGGGCCGCCGTTACGGGAGATTTGAGTTGGGGTGCGTGGATGCTGTTTGGGATTATCTTCCTGTGGACACCGCCACATTTTTGGGCATTAGCAATGATGATTCGCGACGAATACGAGGGAGTAGGCGTACCGATGTTGCCAGTAATTGAAGGCGACGAAGAGACAGCCCGCCAAATTTGGATTTACACCTTATTGATGCTTCCTGCAACTTTGCTGCTAGTCTATCCGCTGAATTTAGCGGGCCCGGTGTATGCGGGTACTGCGATTTTCCTCGGTGCTATCTTTGCCCAAAAAGCTTGGTTGCTGTTGCAGACTCCAGAAGATAAGAACGTTGCGCGATCGCTCTTCAAATACTCTATTCTGTACCTGATGCTATTGTGCGCCGGAATAGTCGTTGACAGTTTGCCTGTGACTCATAATTTTACTACTGCTGTTGTACAAAATGTGCAAACTTTGATTAGTGCGGTGGTGATGTAGTCTTCTGTTAGAGCCCCGACTTCTTAAAGAAGTCGGGGCTCTGGCTATTTAGCTATTTTTCAAGTATTTACTCAAAAACTCTAACTGGTTCACCATTTCCTCTGCTGTCTTATTAGCAGTTAGTTCCATAATGACTCTAACTTGCTCGCCCACGGAATAGTCTTGTGAGATCAGTGCAATGCCAGCATGAGATTCCTCTCTGCCAAGGAACTCAGTATGTAACTGACAGAAATCTCCAATATTGTGACTGTACAAAACTCTGTTTTGGCTGGCAGCTAGCCGAAGTTGTTCTTCGTCGATTAATCCTTCTGTTTGAGTTTCGTTGACGGTGGTTACATCGACTTGACGTGCCCGTAATGCCCGTAGTAGGGACTGATCCTGGGAGTCTTCATCTAGGTAAAGCCTAATCTCACTCATGCTTCTTTACCAAAGTTGCTATACAAAGCTTCAAGACGCTTGGCTTCTGCTGCTTGATTAATCAAATCAGTTTCAATTTCTGCGGTGTTGGCATGATAGTAAGTTAATGCAGCGTAGACTTCGGCGAGGGTGAGATGTCCGATGCGATCGCAAATCTCTTCAGCATTCAATCCTCGCTTGTACCAGGTTACAATCCGGCGAACGGTAACGCCTTTACCGAGGATGTGGGGACATCCACCATGCAGTCCGGGAGTGCGTGTAATGAGCGTACCAATGTCAATAGATACTGCTGTGGTCATAAACTATGGAAGTTTGAATGGACTGATCTCTATTACAGCATAGCGATCGCAGAATTATATCGTGGCGTGAGTTTGGGGTGATAAATGAAGTAAGCTAGAGACAAAGGTTTTAAACAATTTTAACCAATGCCAGCATCCGTTGCTTATCTGTTTGACAGAATCACAGTGAACCCAAGACAATGTGGCGGTCGTCCCTGCATCCGGGGAATGCGGATTAGAGTCATGGATATCCTAGAATTGCTAGCTGCGGGTTTGAGTTTTGAGCAAATTATCGAAGAATTGCCAGACTTGGAACTTGAGGATATTAAAGCTGCGCTTCTGTATGCAGTCCGCAAACTCGACCATCCCGTTTTAGCCGCATGACAATTGGGTTGAATGCTCATCTATCACCAGTAATTGCTGTGTGGATTACTGCTAGTTTTGGTGAAATAGATCAGCGATCGAGCGATCGGCGGTTTTCTATTCTATTGGGTATTGTACCGCAACTGCGATACAATTATAAGTTATCTCGCTGTGCCTAATATTATGGCAGGCCAGAACCAGAATTAGATAAAATTGAAAACTATGATGCCCCCTGGACTTTCAACGTACCTATTGGAAATGGAACAGAATTTACGAGCAGAAGACAGCGGCAAATGGTTTTACCGCTATACGAAAAGTGCTCACCACTTATTAGCAGCTATATGTTTCCGCGAGAATTCTCAATCAATATGGGAAGAAACAAAAACGATACTGCTGCCACCTATCGGCTTCTATTACTCGATTTTCCATCTTTCAATGGCACTGCTATTTTTGGATTACCAGACAGACACGAATGAATTGAAGCGCATCAAACACGCAACCTTGAAAAATCTCATAAATCAAAGGTTAATACAAAAGTGATTATTGTCTAATACTTACTTGGATGAGTTCCAGCGCCTACAAGACATTAGGGAATATGCGAACTATAATTTCGGATCTAAAGTCCCAAAGTACGAATATCTGCAAATAGCAGACGCTTTTTATGCGGCCACAGGCGAATGCTTCGACAAGGTGATAGACTTGGTACATCCTATCCAAAGAAAGATCGATACGTTCTATTCTGTCCATATGAGCATCCAAGCCGCAATCGGTGATGGGTTCGGTGACGATCTTATGCGAATGTATTTGCCGAAAGCCGCAGAAGAAAAAGTTATCGAATATTTATTACTGAAGAATCTGACGACCTAAATCTACAACAGCGAGATAATATCCACCTGCATGCCGACCGGATAAAGTGGATCGGTTGAGTCCGAAAGCCTGCTAGTGGCGGGTGAGGCGGAACGTTAGACCGCTAAATCTGAGTTGGGTAGCAGTAAAACCGAGAATAGGTTTCCAAGTTATGGATACAATAGTATGAAAAGATAACAGAAATCGGGAGAGTTTCCCATGCCCAATCCATTTTCGGGAATGAATCCCTACCTCGAACAACCAGAGTATTGGTCTGATTTCTACAATCAATTGGTGGCGGCAATTGCTCGATCGCTCGTCCCCAGACTCGTTCCAAAATATCGCGTGGTAACGGATAAATGGGTGTATAAAATCGCAGGTTCGACAGCAATTGCAATTGGTAGACCAGATGTCAGCGTGCAGCAGAACCGAAGAAATGCGCCAGCGAATACAGATTCTTTTGAAGGATCTATTGCTGTTTGCCCGCTGCCCGAACCCGTTAAAGTAACAGTTCCAGTGCTCCAAGAAATTCAGCAATCCTATATCGAAGTAAAAGATGCTGCAACTCAAGAAGTGGTGACGGCGATAGAAGTGCTTTCCCCTGCGAATAAGTTGGGAGATGGCCGTAAAAAATATACAGCAAAGCGACAGAAAATTTTAGAGAGCCTCACTAATTTGGTGGAAATAGATTTGTTGCGCGAAGGTATTCCCTTGCCTGTAGAAACTGGAAACGTTCAGAGTCACTATCGCATCTTGATTAGTCGATCCAAAATTCGTCCGATCTCCGATTTGTATCCCTTTAACTTAGGCGATCGCATTCCGGCATTCTTGTTGCCTTTGCGATCGGAAGATTCAGAACCGATATTGGACTTGCAATCGCTGGTTGACGAACTGTACGAGCAATTGGGATACGATTATTTCATCGATTACGATCGCAATCCACCATCCCCTTGGTTAAAATCAGAGATGACGGACGTTTTGTCAATCGATCGGCGATCGCTCTCTTAGTTCTTCGTCGATCGCAATTTCACTCCAGACGAACTCGATCGAATCCGTCTATGATAATAAGTAGTTAAAATCCCAAAAAATGTATGCCAGTTGTAGCAGTTAAAACTTATATAGAGTATCGGAATGATGCCTATTGGGTTGAAGGAACTCGGATTTCTATTGACTCGATCGCCTATGCTTTCCAACAAGGACTATCACCCGAAAGTATTGTTCAGTCTTTCCCACTATTGACACTGGAACAGGTTTATGGGGCGATCGCCTTTTATCTAGCCAACCGCGCTGAAATCGACGCTTACTTAGCCGCCGAAGAAGCTGCATTTGATGCCATGCCTCAACCTCTACAAACCAGCGATCCAGCTTTGTACAACAAACTGACGGCAGCTAAGGCTGCAAGACAGCAGGTACGATCGTGAATGTGTGCTACCAAGCTGATGCTGACTTGAATCAGGCGATCGTCACAGGATTACTGCGACGAGAATCTACAATCGACTTTCAAACTGCTTTTGCTGCTGGGTTAGAAGGCGTTAAAGATTTAGATGTGCTGGCAATTGCAGCACAGCAAAGACGTGTTCTTGTCAGCCACGATCGCAAAACAATGCCATCCGAATTTGCTGAGTTCATTACTACCAATCAGAGTGCTGGTGTCATTATTGTTTCCCGAAAAATACCGATGGAAGTTGTAATCGAAGAACTACTCTTGATTTGGGCAGTATCTGGTGCAGAGGAATGGGTCGATCGTATTGCTAAGTTACCCCTTTGATGCACAATAAAATGGAGATCGAAACCGTTAAGCTAGAAACAGACAACAGAGAGTCAACCTACGCAAAAGGTTAATATCAATGATTGCGATCGCCCAAAAAACCCTTTCCTTCGAGGAATTTCTCAACTGGGATGACGACTCCGGTAGGTCATTTGAGCTAGTCAATGGAATTGCCATGCCCTTGAGTGAACCCACAGCCAAACAGGAGGATGTCGTCGATGGATTATGTCGTCTCTTGGTAGATCATTGCCAATCCTTGAACCTTCCCTACGTTCCTCGACAAAGTAAACAAGTCAGATTGAACGCTGCCCCGGGCGAAAGTGAATCGAGTCGTAAAGCCGACATTGTGGTGTTTGCCAAGGAAGAATGGGTCAGAATGCGTCAAAGTTCTGCCTCTGCTGCTGCCTATATTCCACCTCCCTTGGCGATCGAAGTTGTCAGTACGAATTGGCGGGATGATTACCGGATCAAATTGAATGAGTATGAAACTTTAGGAATCCTGGAGTATTGGATCGTTGATTATGCAGGGTTGGGAGGCGTTCAGTATATTGGTTCTCCAAAACAGTCTACGGTGACAATCAACCGCTTAATCGATGGTGAATATCAGGCACTGCGATATCAAGGAGAAGCCATTATTGTTTCTCCAACGTTTCCTCAGTTGGTATTAACGATCGCTCAAATCATTGCGATGACACAAGTTTAGTGTTTGCAAATTATTAGAGTTGCAATCGTTAGTTGACGAACTGTACGAGCAATTGGGATACAATTATTTGATCGATTACGATAGCAATCCACCATCCCCTTGGTTAAAGTCAGAGATAACGGAGGTTTTGTCAATTGATGGGCGATCGCTATTATTTTAAGTTGACTGAGATTATAAGAAACCGGGTTTTTGACCAAATCTGCAGGCGGCAACGAAATATCTTCCTCAAAAACCCGGTTTCTCGACCCCCAAATTAATTCGACTGAATTTGCGAATTCAAAACCTTAGAAATGCGATCGCGCGTTTCCTCCAAATGAGCCCGCGTATAAGCATCCGCATTCCGATCCAAATTCCCAATACTCTTGCTCAAACCCTCCCGCAACTGTCGCAACTCGTACCAAGCCAAACTCCGCTAAATCGCTGTTTACCGTTGTGGATGCGACCATTTTTGACGGTTCGGGAAGAGGCACAGGTTGGACAGGCAGGGATGAGCAGACGAGAAGGAAATAAACTTTACTCCTATATCATTACATCTTGAACACTACCAAATTTTTCAATGTTTCAATTTCTGGCTGTCAGTGGGAAAGTGGCGATTTCTGTTGCAGATTCTGGCAGAGGGGGCGCAGACAAAGATAAGCTAGCGGCCCTAACAGCGGAACTAGAGAGACTGCCCAAAAAATGCGATCGTCCGAGAGTCAACGGCGTGCCATGTCGTCTCCCAAAAGTGAGGTAAATATTACAGCCATTAAGCAACAATCCCAAGTTATTAAATGCACAAAAGGAATTGATTGCCACTGCTTGACAAAATCTCCCCAATCTCCATTTAACCAAGCCCAAGCTAACAGCCAGATAGTAGTTAGTAACAGTAAAATTCCTGTCCAGCGAGAGTCTGATATTTTGAGCAAAAAATCTTTGTGGCCAGTAAATTCTGGCTGGGGCTGGCGGATGAGTAAGTAGGGAATTAAGCCGATGATCCCGGCGCCGTTGGAAGCGATGAAAGCAGGCAAGCGCGGATATATTTTGGGTTTTCTCATCAATGAATAAGAGGCAAGCATAGACCATAGGCCACACTCCCATGAGAGCGAATATGGTGGCAAGGTAGGGGTTAATTCCTTCTAGCTGCAACTTGAGCATTTTTTCCATAACTGTTAGCGTTCCGGGCTGATCGAGAGGAGCTAGCAGTAAGGTGTAGGCAATAAATGTTGCCCATAGCAACCCCAGAAACATTTTTGTTTTCATCAGATATAACGAGTAGTTGAACCCGACTCAACTAAATTATGGTAAAGTAGCAGCCGAGTTAGCGCCGTCTATCTTAGGTGATAAGCAGTTCGATTGGAACAGCCGCTGCAAACCCAGTTTTAGTCCGGGGATGAAAGGATATACAGCAGGCGATCATTACTTTAGGCAGACGCAGGAGCCGCGCCAGGGGAGATACATTTTAAAGAATCTGTTGTTTTCATTACAAAACCCTTTATAAAAGGAGTTTCAGCGGTGAACTTAATATCTGTAGAGTAACTCAAAGCGCTGGCACAAAAATCTGCTGGGTTGTGCGTCTCTATTTATATGCCAGTCGCTCAAGGAACAGAAATTCAACAAAATCCGATTGATTCGGTTCAAAAATTTAATCAGAGAGGCTGAAGACAAAATAGTAGAGTACGGATTTGATAAGAAAGAAGCTGGGGAATTGCTAGATCCAGATTAATTTACCACGTTTAAACCAATGGAATCTACTTCAATGACAAATTCCGACAAACAAAACCAAACTAACACCAGCGATACTGAACGCTGGGCATCTTTAATTGGTGGCGGCGCGCTGGTGCTTTTTGGTTTGTCACAGCGTTCTTTGAGAGGTGCTTTGCTGGCGGTTGCGGGCGGCGGTTTAGCGGCGCGCGGTCTGGGGGTTGTCGAGGGTTTGCAGTCGGCTACCGATCCGAATCAAAGCATTAAAGTTGAAAAGACGGTGACGATCGACAAACCGGCTGATGAATTGTACCGTTTCTGGCGCGATTTTGAAAATTTGCCTCGGTTTATGAAGCATCTCAAACACGTTACGGTGATCGATGAAAAACGTTCTCACTGGATTGCCAGCGCGCCGATGGGCAATAGTGTGGAATGGGATGCAGAGATTGTCCGCGAAGAAGAAAATCGGTTAATTGCTTGGGCGTCTGTGGAAGGAGCGGATGTTGACAATTCGGGTTTTGTGCGCTTTCAACTGGCACCTGCGGGACGCGGTACTGAGATAAAAGTTGTCATCGAATACAACCCTCCGGGCGGTGCAATTGCTGCGGTTGCTGCTAAACTATTTGGCGAAGCTCCCGAACAGCAAATTGCCAATGATTTACGCCGCTTTAAGCAGTTGATGGAAGCTGGGGAAATAGCGACTACGGAAGGTCAATCTTCGGGCCGCAAGTAATAAGTTAGATGGTGTCCCCCGATCTAAGCATCTTTGTTTTTTACCTGATTAGCTGATGTCATCTCAAGTGGTTTTCGGAAATGCGGGCGCTGAAGGTGCAAGTCGGGGCGGTTGGTTTGCGGGTCACTTTATGACGCCGGGCGATGACGCGCGATCGACTTCTGTTTTAGAGGTAAAATGGGCCACTCATCCCCCCGGAGATTGTAGGACTCAGTGGGCGGTAAATGCGGCAGCCACCACGCTTTCTATCCTGGTAAAAGGGCGGTTTCGCCTGCAATTTCCAGAACAAGAAATATTGCTTTCTCGCGAAGGAGATTATGCTCTCTGGCTGCCGGGAGTGCCTCATTATTGGTCGGCAGAGGAGGATTCGGTGATCGTGACTGTGCGCTGGCCTTCCCTGTCGGGAGATAGTTCTGGAATTAAGAATTAACTTTAATTTCGGGAACCAAAACGCGGCCGCTATAACCCGCGCGCTGGTAGCGATCGATCGCCTCGGATGCGATAACACCCGCTTTCCCACTCTCCACCAGCGCTACGCAAGCACCGCCAAAACCTCCGCCTGTCAGCCTTGCGCCGAAGACTCCGGGAATTGACTGCAAGATTGCCGCCAGCGTGTCTACTGCCGGCACCGAAACTTCGTAGTCATCGCGCTGACTGGCATGGGAAGCATTCATTAACTCGCCAAAACGTTTTGCTGGCAAAGATTTTACTGCTTCGAGTACGCGGTTGTTTTCAGTAACCACGTGCCGCGCTCGCCTTTTGAGAGGTTCCGGCAATACTTCCACTGCTTGGGGATCGATGATATCCCTGAGAGCTTTAACACCCAATATCCGGGCGGATTCCTCGCACTCAGCGCGTCGCTGGTTGTAGCCGCTTCCGGCTGCTAGGTTGTGGCTTTCACCGCTGTCAATGACTAAAATTTCTGTGCCTGTGGGAAAAGGTACCGGGCGGTATTCGAGGCTGCGGGTGTCGATAAATAACATGGTGTTGGTGTCTGCTAAAATCGACGCCATTTGATCCATGATTCCGCAGTTAACGCCGGCATATCGAATTTCGGCTAGCTGTCCGATTTGAGCCAGCCGCACGTCGTCTAGGGGCAGGTTGAGCAGCGCGCGGATTCCTCTGAGGGTGGCTATTTCTAAAGCGGCGCTGCTGGACAAACCGGCTCCGATCGGCACATCCGAGGTAATGTAGAGATTTATTGGCGGTATTTTGTATCCTTCTTTTTCTAAAATTCTGATGCAGCCGCAGATATAACTGACAAATTTTTGCGGTATGGTATCGTCGTCTGAATAATTTATGAGTTCGTCATATTCTGCTGAATAAAAATGGTGTCGATCGTCGCTGCTGAAGCCGATTTGTACCGTTGTGCGCTGGGGAATCGCAGTTGGAAGTACAAATCCATCGTTGTAGTCTGTGTGTTCGCCTAGCAGGTTTACTCTGCCGGGGGCGCTGGCTGTGGTTTTGGGTAATGTACCAAATACTCGTTGGAATTTCATTTTTGGGGAAGTGGTAATTGGTTGTTGGTTATTGGTTATTGGTTATTTGTTATTGGTTATTTGGAAAAACAGCTACCCCTGTCTCCGTGACTTATGTGTTGTGCTGTTGGTAATGGGGAAGAAATAAATTTATTTTTTATCGTTTGTCCTTATTATAGTGCCCAAGTTTTTTGGTTAATTCAACCCCTGTTAACAAAAATAAACATCACCGTAGGTTGGGAAAAGATATGGAGCTGTGATAGAATGACAGGCTAAGATTTCTCCAAAAATTTAAAAAATGCGATCGACCAGACCCCGAAAACAGTTTGCTCAACATTGGCTCAAAAGCGAGAAAGCCTTAGATAAGATTGTGAAAGCGGCTTCTTTGGATGGCGATCGTGTCCTGGAAATTGGGCCGGGCACGGGGATTTTGACTCGACGCTTGCTGCCTGCGGCTGAGTCTGTTGTTGCTGTGGAGATCGATCGAGATTTGTGTCTCAAGCTAGCCAAACAACTCGGCAAAACCGACAATTTTTTACTGCTGCAAGGTGACATCCTGGAAATGGACTTAGAGGCTGAACTAACAGCCTTTCCCAAATTCCAAAATCCGAATAAAGTTGTTGCTAACATTCCCTATAATATCACCGGCCCGATCCTGCAAAAACTGCTGGGAACGATATCTGTTCCTGCCGCTAAACCCTTCGATGCGATCGTGCTCTTAGTGCAGAAAGAAGTGGCCCAAAGGCTTTACGCTAAACCTGGTTCGACAGCTTTTGGCGCTTTGTCGGTGCGGGTGCAGTATTTAGCAGAATGCGAGTTAATTTGCGATGTGCCCTCTAAAGACTTTTTTCCGCCACCAAAAGTCGATTCTGCCGTGGTGCGGCTGCTTCCCAGACAGATAGAAACTGCGGCGGTTAATCCGCGCTATTTGGAGAATTTAGTTAAGTTGGGATTTGGTAGCAAGCGCAAGATGCTGCGAAATAATTTAAAAGGAGCTGTGGATTTAGATAAACTCGTTCAATTGCTAGAAGAGTTACAGATAAATCCTCAATCTCGCGCTGAAGATTTAAGCGTGGCGCAATGGGTAAATTTGAGCAATAATATTATGTCCGATGTTTGAAATTAAGGATTTTGTTAGATACCAGACTTCTTTAAGAAGTCTGGTATCTGGGTATTCTGTTTTTGTTTAGGTGGGCTTACTTATCCGATGTCTAATGCCGCGTAACCGGGAATTCTTTCGGAATTTTAATTATAAATTCCGCACCTTTCCCCGGTGCAGAAATACACTACAATTCACCTTTATATATTACTGTGATAATATCATAGCTGATTGATAAACCCCTTCCAATCCTTGGTTTGTCTACGGGTTTAGTGGTAAAAAATGGATTAAATAACTGCTTCATCACCGATTCGGTTATTTCTGGCCCGTTGTTGCTAATTCGGATTTCTACCAGTTCATTGTCTAAAACTTGGGTAAAAATTTTGATAGTGGGTGGAGCATCTTGATTGGCTACAAGCGACGGCCTGCATCTGTCCTATTCTAAAGCATCAATCGCATTAGCAATGATATCTATAAATACTTGCTTTAGCTGTTGGGGGTGGCACTCGATCTTCTGCAAATTGCCATATTCTTTGATAATTTTAATGCTGCAAAAACCTGGCTTAGACTTCATTTGTTTTTGCAAAAGCATCAGTGTACTGTCAATTCCTTGGTGAATGTCGGCTAATTTAAATCCTGGTTTGTCAAAGAAAGAAAAAGTCCGCAGTGACTTGACAATATCAAGGAGGTCACCTGCTTGGTCTTTCATGGAAATTAATATTTGTGGCAGGTCTTCTCTGATAAAATCTAACTCTAGATAATCAATTTTTTCTTGAACAGTCCGTAGGGGATTGGGATACTGCTCTTGATAGATATCGAGAATTTCTAGCAAACTATGGGCATACTCGCTAATGACAGTAAGATTGCCGTAAACAAAGCAAATCGGATTCTTGATTTCATGAGCCACTCTCAGGGCTAATTCCCTTGAATCTGACATTGTTTCGCTCTGATTAAGCTTGGATTTATCCTGCTTCAATTCAGATAAGGCTTGATCGAGTTCTTGAGTTTTAAGTTTTAACTTTGCCGTGCGTTCCTCAACTATAATTTGTAGCTCGTTTTTAGCTTGTTTCAATGCTGTTTCTGCTAATTGGCGCTCGACAATTTCAGCTTCTAGGAGTCGATTTGCGGATTCTAACTGTGCAGGACTGGGAAGTGCTAGGGCTTGAGGCATTAAGTCTACCAAAAGTATAGCTGTAGCAAATGAAATCATGGCCGTAATTGCTTTTATTGTTCCTGAAACCCAATAGGTAGGATGCCAAAGCGTCCAGACTTCAAATATGTGAGTGATCCCGCACGCGACAATAAAGCCTCCGAACATCGCAAAGATCCAATCAAAGGGCAAATCTTCGCGTTTGGAAATAAAATAAACCAATGTAATCGAGATGGAAAAATACGCCAGTGCAATGATCGAATCTGAGGCAAGGTGAAGCCAGACTAACGGGGTATGCCAGAGGTAGCAGTGGTCGTGAGGAATAAATGGCCCGGAAGTAAAAAAACTTTTCCACATTTCCTGCATAATATTTCCTTTGAGTTGTGAGAAAATGGACTCTGACTGGTGTCAATTAATTTCAACCAGGGGTTTCTTTCACCTGCGGCTTAATCACCTATGCGTTCATATTCTCTGCTAGCTTCAGCAAAAATCAATCTGTATTTGGAAATCATAGGCGATCGCCCCGACGGATATCACGAACTGGCGATGGTACTTCAAAGCATAGATTTAGCCGATCGAATTGACTTGCGGGCGATCGGTACCGACACGATTCGCGTGCGCTGCGATCACCCACAAGTCCCTCCTGATAAGAATAACCTGGCTTACCGGGCGGCGGATTTGTTGGCGAAGCAATTCCCCGATGCTTTGGCGAAATACGGCGGAGTCGAGATTGCCATTCACAAGCAGATTCCGGTGGCGGCGGGGCTCGCAGGCGGTTCTGCCAATGCGGCCGCAGTTTTAGTCGGGATGGATTTGCTGTGGCAATTGGGACTTACTCAGTCGGAGTTGCAAGAGTTGGGGGGAACCTTGGGTTCGGATGTGCCTTTTTGCATTGCTGGAGGTACGGCTTTGGCAACCGGTCGCGGGGATAAACTGTCGCCGCTGCCTGATTTGGGGGGCTTTTCTGTGGTGTTGGCGAAGTACCGCAATCTCAGTATTTCTACTGCATGGGCGTATCAAACTTATCGGCAGCAGTTCAGTAGTTCCTATTGTGCAGCGGAAGATTTGGAGTGCCGCCGGGAACGGCTACATTCGGGCCCGATGGTGGGGGCGATCGCCCAAAAAGATCGATCGAAAATTGGTCAATTGCTGCACAACGATTTAGAAAAAGTTGCTTTGCCCGTTTACCCGCAGGTGTTGCAGTTGCGGGAGGCTTTTGAGTCGGCGGGGGTTTTGGGCACGATGATGTCGGGTTCCGGGCCGACGGTGTTTGCGCTGGCGGAGTCTCCTGAGCAGGCTCAGCAAGTTTTGGAACGGGTTAAAAGTGCGATCGCTTCTCCCGATTTGGATTTTTGGGTAGCACAGTTTAGCAATACTGGGATTCGGATTTTTTCGGAGGAAAATGATCTAAAAGCGCCGATTCCGAGGGTGTAACTCGAAGATGGTGCGATCGCGATCGCCCGTTAAACCTGTCTAACAGGCGAGGGTCAAGATGAATCTAACTTTTCGCAGAGTGTATGGAGATCGAAGAACTGATAAAATGTCATTCAACAGAGATTTTAGTTTTGGTGAATTAACCAAAAATCTAAAATCTAAAATCTAAAATCTAAAATCGCAATGACTGATTTAACTAATCCAAATTCTACTTCTAAACCTCTGAGTTCGGCTGGAGATGCAACCTCTGCATCTTCCACGTCGCCGACGGTTTTGCGGTGTCTGACTGGTTCGCTGATGGCGGGCGGGTTTGCAGCGGCTTTGTACGCGCTAACTTTGTCAATCGCCCAAACTTTTGCTAATAAACCGATTCATTCTGACAATGTTACTGCAATTAATATTGCGGCGGCTGTGCGAACTTTAGTAATGGGAATTGTGGCTTTGGGTGCGGGTGTTTTTGCTTTTGCATCTTTGGGTTTGATGCTGCTGGCTGTGCAACTTTTGATTCAAAAGTTGGTGAAAAAACCCACAGGTTGAAGTCTACAGGCTTAAACCATCTGGCTGCAAAAACTCTCCTTCGCGCAGGCGGACTGAATAGTAAGATAGAAGCAATGGAATTATTTACGATCGGACACTCCAATCTGAGTATTGAAGCGTTTATTTTGCTGCTGCAACAACACGGAATTACGGCGGTTGCGGACGTGCGATCGCATCCGTTTAGCCGCTATTTACCTCATTTTAATAAATCGGAAATTACAGCTTCTCTGTCACGGGCCGGTATTCAATATGTTTTTTTAGGCAAAGAGTTGGGCGCCAGACCCGAAGATTTAAGCTGTTACGATACTAGCGGTAAAGCGTTATACGATCGCATAGCAGCAACTCCTCTATTTTCCCAAGGAATTCAGCGCTTACTCAAAGGCGCAGCCAATTATAAAATCAGTTTAATGTGTGCGGAAAAAGACCCGATTACTTGTCATCGGACTATTTTAGTCTGCCACAAACTCAGAGAGTTTAATTTACAAATTAATCACATTCTGTCAGATGGCAATTTAGAATCGCACCAGCATTTAGAAGAAAGACTTTTGAGCAAGTTTAACAAAGGAAAAAAAAATTATGAGCCAATTCAGCTAAGCTTGTTTGAATTAGAGCCTCAAGTTAAACAGGAAATAGTTGATTTAACAGCCGCTTATGATCGTCACGGATTGGAAATCGCTTATGTCACAAAAGAAAGCAATTAATTCATTAATTAATTAATTTATAAAATATGTGGCTAGTGGCGGATTTTGCTAAGCGAAAATATTGACATTCCTGCACGCCAAACCTAATTTTGTAGGATGCCCATTGCGCCCCTTACTGCTATAAGTAGCGCCTCAAACCTTTTGAGCGTAAGTTCTGAGCAACTCTGGACATCCCATACATTTAGAAATTACGGTACAGCCTTCCGTACCCACCCTAATTTTTAGAAATTTTGTTCTAGTTTTAACGTTGTTCGTGCTATAATTCTGCGGGACTATAGCAGAAAGGGGTGCTTTTTGATGAAAGCAGAATTTTATTTTGACTGTCACAAATATATTTGTAGTTTAGTTCAAGTTGATTTTGTCAAAGAATTAAAAATAAAAAATCATCAAGGTTTTGTTTTGGCTGTTAAGCAAGGTGAAAAGATTGGACTTTTGGGAAAAAGTCGCCATAATGCTAAACAAGTTGATGTATCTAAGCCGCATTTTTATAATGTGGTTAAAGCGGCAATGAGCGCTTTGGAATTAGAAACTAGAAATGAGGTGATATTAGAGAGGAATCGCACGATTGCTGATGGTGAAGAAATGATTCAGCAGCAAAACCGAGAAATTCGTCTTTTGAATGAACAGCTTAGAATTCAAGGGAGTCAGATTGAGCAGTTGTCAAGGGAAAATCAGCAGTTAGTAATGCAGTTAGTAGAGAAGGAAATCAGAGAAACAGAAATTAGTCAAGAAATTGAGGAAGATTTAGTGGTGACGGGAATTGAGGATGGGATTGGAGAAGCTGAGATTAGTCAAGAAATCGATGAATTGCCGATTCAAGATTCTGGGTTAGGAGTGCAGTTAATTGAAAATCAGCAGGATTTAGAGGAGATTGAGAAAGAGGAAGCAATCAGCGGCGGCGATGTTGATCTTGTTGATTTAGAAATCTTAGAAGCAGTAGAAGAATATCCTGCAAAAGTGGAATTTCAAGGAGGCGAAACTGAGATTCAGCGAGTGCCAAACAGAGCTTCACAGAGAAGGATGAGAAAGAAATAATGAGATTTTTTATTTAGATCGCGGCAAGGTGCGGTGTGCATCGCCCTACAAGAGGAAAATAATCTTTTATGCGTCGCGATGTTGTAAAATTTCTCTAATTCTTGTCCGAAATAGACGCACGGCTGATCTTTGTCCGATCGCCCTGCTTTGTTCCATAAATTCGGGTATTTCTGCGATCGGCAAAAATGGAAAAGCTAAACTTTGAGCAACTCGTTCGTATTGTCCCTCTACAAGTTGATATACTTCTAAGGTTGGCCGGCGGTATCTCCAAAGTTCGGGAACGCCAAGAGAAGCATAAATTGTGAATTTATTTAGAGAAGAATTGCTGTAGTCAGACTCTACTGCTAAGTCGGGCGCAGGATCGGTTTGCAAGTCAATGATTTTGCTTCTGACTAAAGCTTCATTCTGAATATAAAAACAGGTATCGGGTTCGATTGCGCGTTGCAACTCCTCCCTTTCAAGCAAGAGCGCGCCAAGTTCCATTGCCTCAATTTCTAGTTCGTCTGCTATGGCTGTCACGAAGTAGGACAACATGATTTTAGGCTGTTCGTGTTCTTGGTACGGCATTCGGATTTCTAACACTCCATTATCATAAGCAATTCTCCAAGCGCGATCGTCTCCAACATCAGCCAGCAACGCCTGAAAAGTTGGCCAGCTAACGCCTTTTAAAACAACCTTAGATTCGCGGATAATTTGCTCTGGGGCGGGAGCGGGCGGAGTTACTGTTTGCGCGTTCATCTTGCGATTCCTTTCGATTAGTTGGCTCGCCAAACTACAATGTGAAAAATATTATAACATTATTTCCTGGATAGATTCTCGGCTATCAGGTACTCCGGCACCCAAAACCTATCTACAGACATGAGAATAGCTACAGGGATACAAATATCAACATCCTCTCCCATCTCTTCCGTTGGTAGCAAACCAAATAATTCGTGAAATTCATTGACATCGGCTAAAATGTTATCAATATCCTCTACAAGTTCGTCGGGGTAAATGCAGTGGATTCCTCTTTCATCTTCATAATATGCCTCTTCTTCAGGTAAGAATTGCGATGGTTTGAGTTCGGCAATCAAATAGTCCAGTTTTTCAAACTCTGATTCCAAAATTATTGCCCCTACATCTTCGCCGGCTTGCTGTAAGATAATTCGATCGCCCTTTTGCATCACTCCTTTAATTATCTCGATCGCATTTGCGGAAAATTCCTCAACAGTTAAGCGAAAAAACCCCTCGCAGCCGATCGTTTTGCACCCACAGCCTCGCCCACAGCAGAATTTTGACAATGATCCAGGGCGATCGGTAAAATCACAGGTACGATCGAACTATTGTCAGCAGCATTAAATCCTTCAGTCATCAGCCGTTCCCCAACAGTCACATAACTGTTGAGAATATTGCACAATAGATAAAATTGTAAATATATAGCACCTACGTTTTTTTTAACCGCTGATGAATAGCAGATTCCTCGATCGACTCCACCACCCCTCGCGCCCCGTCATCGTCTTCGACGGCGCAATGGGAACCAACCTGCAAGTCCAAAACCTCACCGCAGAAGACTTTGGCGGCAAAGAATACGAAGGCTGCAACGAATATCTCGTCCACACCAAACCGGAAGCAGTCGCCATCGTGCACCGGGGATTCCTCGAAGCAGGCGCTGATGTCATAGAAACAGACACCTTTGGCGCGGCTTCCATCGTACTCGCCGAATACGATTTAGCAGACAAAGCATATTATCTCAACAAAACCGCGGCAGAACTCGCCAAGGGAATCGCGGCCGAATTTGACACGCCAGAAAAACCGAGATTTGTTGCAGGATCGATCGGGCCCGGCACCAAATTGCCAACATTAGGACACATCGATTTTGACACACTCACCGCCGCTTTTGCCGAACAAGCAGAAGGACTTTATGACGGCGGCGTTGACTTATTTATTGTCGAAACTTGTCAAGATGTGCTGCAAATTAAATCAGCATTAAATGCCATTGAAGAAGTATTTAAGAAAAAAGGTGCGCGAATTCCGTTAATGGTATCAGTCACAATGGAAGCCACCGGCACAATGTTAGTCGGTTCCGACATCAGCGCCGCCCTAGCCATTTTGCAGCCCTACCCGATCGACATTTTAGGCCTCAACTGCGCCACCGGGCCCGATCGCATGGCCGAACACGTCAAATACCTTTCCGAACATTCACCCTTCGTGG
>JARCMA010000492.1 GCA_030248405.1 Microcoleus sp. MP8IB2.171 | reverse complement strand
CGGATAAATGCGGGGGCTTGAGGATTTTAGATTTGAGATTTTGGATTGATTCCACGGATAAATCCGGGGGCTTGTACCATCAAGAAATTCTTGGTCACAAGCTATAGACAGAGCAAAGCTCAACTCAAAAAAAGATCAGTTTTCCAGCGGCAACCAAAGGCAGTGCAGAGCGATCGTATCACAGGCTCATAGAATTTGTTAAAAATTTCAGTTGAAAATTTTAATTATTAAATTTTATGCCTAATATTGGCGATAAAATCTAAGATTGCAATTCTCAAATCTACAATCAAGCCATTATGGTAAAACTGACACCTAACCCCAGCTTTAGTTTAACGATTCGCGTTGCTCTGCCGAACCAGCCGGGAATGCTGGCTAGCGTTACCAGCGCGATCGCATCTGTCGGCGGCAACTTCGGCCAAATCGACTTGATCGAGCAAACCCGTGCCACTACCATTCGCGATATCACCGTCGATGCTTACAGCATTGAACACAACGAAGAAATAGTGCAAGCAGTCAAAGCGCTACCGGATGTCAAAGTGATCGATGTGTACGATCGCACTTTCAACTTGCACCGCGGCGGAAAAATCAGCGTAGTTAGCAAAATTTCCCTCAAACGCCAGTCAGATTTGGCAATGGCATACACCCCTGGAGTCGCCCGCATCTGCACTGCGATCGCCAATGACCCGCAACAAGTTTATAACCTCACAATCAAACAAAATACTGTTGCCATTGTTACCGACGGTAGCGCAGTTTTGGGACTGGGAAACCTCGGCCCTGCCGCCGCACTGCCAGTCATGGAAGGCAAAGCCATGCTATTTAAAGAATTTGCTGGTATTGACGCCTTTCCTATCTGTTTGAATACCCAAGATACCGAGGAAATTATTCGCACAGTGCAGAATATCGCCCCGGTCTTTGGCGGCGTTAACCTCGAAGATATTTCTTCTCCCCGCTGCTTTGAAATCGAAGCAAGATTGCGGGAAACCTTAGATATTCCCATTTTTCATGACGACCAGCACGGCACTGCAATTGTCAGTTTGGCAGCATTAATTAATGCCTTGAAAATCGTCAAAAAAACGATCGCAGAAGTGTGTATCGTGATTAACGGAGCCGGTGCGGCCGGAGTTGCGATCGCCCGCTTGCTGCGTAAAGCAGGTGCACAAAACATCATCATGTGCGACTCCAAAGGCATCCTCTCCCAAGACCGCACGGATATGAACCCAGAAAAACTAGAATTTGCCGTGGCTTCGAGCGGTACTTTGGAAGATGCGATCGCCGGTGCCGATGTATTTTTAGGTGTCAGTGCGCCCGGCGTAGTCACTCGCTCTATGGTGCGATCGATGGCCGAAAATCCCATTGTTTTTGCAATGGCAAATCCCATTCCCGAAATTCAGCCAGAATTAATTATGGAAGATGCGGCGATCATAGCAACCGGACGCAGCGATTACCCGAATCAAATTAACAATGTTTTGGCATTTCCGGGGATATTTCGAGGTGCTTTGGACTGCAAAGCTGCCACGATTACGCCCACTATGTATTTGGAAGCAGCTTATGCGATCGCCTCTTTAGTCAGTCCTTCCCAGCTTGACAAAGAGCACATTATACCGTCTGTTTTTGACGAAAGAGTTGCCATTGCTGTCGCCGGTGCAGTGCAGTTGGCCGCCCGATCTGAAGGTATTGCCCGCGATTAATAGAAGGAAGAAGAAAGAAGGAAGTCTTCCTTCTTCCTCTTGCTTAATGAAGGGTAAAAGTCACAGCAATAAACAAGATAAAAAGATATAATTAAATAACCCAAGCCCAGCTATGTCAGATGCAAAGCCAGTTACGAAAAGCTAAGCGGGATCGCTCCTACCGCAAATTGTTACAACTGTGCCCCATCGGGCTGGCCTTGTGCCGGACAGACGGGACTTTTCTCGACGTAAATCCTGCTTTTGCAAGTATTATCGGCCGCACAGTTGCAGAAACTCTCCACCTCAACTACTGGGAAATTCAGCAAACACAGTGCGCGCCCCCAGAAAAATATCTAGAATGTCAAGTAAAAAATAGCCACACTGGCCCGTGCCAAGCAGCATACAAACATAAAAACAACCATCTCGTACCCGTGCGAGTTTCCGAGCGGGCAATTGAAACAGGGGGAGAGTGTGCGATTTGGCTGAGCGCTGAAGAAATCTTTAATAATCGGGATCAAAATAGCGCTCCGCTGGAATCAGGGCCGCCGCACTGCAATTCACATCTAGAAAAATTGCTGACAAAGCAGACTGCGGAACTGGAAAAAACTCAGAAACTACTCGAAGAAAAAATTTCCGAACTGGAGCAAACTCAACAAAAATTGCGTCTCCAAAGTCAAATTATCGACCAAATTCACGAGGCGGTAATTTCTACAGATATGGACGGCTCGATCACCATCTGGAATCAAGCCTGCCAAAAGTTATACGGCTATCAAGCAACTGAGGCTATCGGACAGCACATTTCTCTAATTTACCCGCCCGAACAGCAGGAATTTTTATTAGAGCAAGTCATAAAACCGCTACAAGAAAAAGGCGAGCATGAAATTGAAGTTATCACACGCCGTAAATCTGGAGAAAATTTTTCCTCGCACCTGATGCTCTCGCTATTGAAAGACAAAACGGGAGAAGTTGTGGGGATGATGGGTTCTTTAACAGATCTCAGCGTTTGCAAAGCTTTAGAACAAGAATTAGCACAAAGACAATCACTATTTGATGCCTTTTTGAAGGAGGCGCCGGCGGGGCTTTGCATTTTGGACTCCCAACTGCGATACGTGCAAATTAATCAATTTCTAGCAGAAATAAGTTGCCTGAGTCCTGCAGAACACATTGGCAAGACTGTACGCGAAATATTGCCAAATATTGCTCCAATAATAGAGCCTTTGTACGAACAAATTTTGAGGACGAAACAACCCCTAATTAACATCGAGATGAGTGGTGACAATCCAAGACAGCCTGGGTTTGTCCGACACCTGACAGGATCTTATTTTCCCTTGCTAGACAAAGATGGCGAGGCGATCGGCATCGGTGCAGTTGTAGTTGACATTAGCGATCGCAAACAAGCAGAAGCTGCACTGCAAAAAAGCGAACAGCTTTACCGCACTATGGCAAGCAACTTTCCGAACGGCGCGGTGATGTTGTTTGACAAAGAAATGCGCTTCACCCTGGTAGAAGGTACAGAATTAGCAGCAGTGGGGCTTTCCAAAGAGTTGATGGAAGGCAAGACAATCTGGGAAGTATTCGAGCCGGATTTTTGCGCTGCTGTCGAGCCAAATTATCGGGCGGCGCTGGCTGGAGAAACAGTTGTTACAGAATTTACTTATGGCGATCGCGTCTACCTCGGTTATACTTTGCCAGTCAGAAACGAACGGCAAGAAATTATCGGCGGATTGCTAATGACTCAAAACATTACCGCTCGCCAATTGGCAGAAGAAGCGCTCAAAGAAAGCGAGGAAAAATACAGGTGCATTGTCGAGACAGCAGACGAAGGAATTTGGATCATAGATGCGGAAGGGAAAACTACTTTTGTCAACCAAAAAATGGCCGATATGCTCGTCTGCACCCCAGAGGAAATGATCGGGGAGTCGCTATTTGCTTTCATGGATGCAGAAGGCATGGCGATCGCACAAGTCAATCTGGACCGCCGCAGTCAAGGAATTAGCGAACAGCACGATTTTAAGTTCCTTCGCCGAGACGGCAGCGACTTGTGGGCGATGGTTTCTACTAATTCCTTGGCAGACAAACAGGGACGCTATGTGGGCGCTTTGGCAATGGTTGCCGACGTTACCGATCGCAAGCAAACAGAAGCCGCATTGCAGCAGTCGGAAGCCAAATTTCGATCGCTCTACGAATTAACCACTTTGCCTGTTTTTATGTTATGTGACAGTGGCATCGCTGATGCCAACACAGCAACCCTCAAACTATTTGGCTGCACCGCCCCGCAACAGTTGTACGGCCAAAACCCTGGCAAACTCTCGCCTCGTTTTCAACCCAACGGCAGAGAGTCTTTGAGCTTGGTTAACGAAATGATAGCGATCGCCTTTGAGCGGGGAAACCACCGTTTTGATTGGGTTCATCAGCGCTTAGACGGTACTGATTTTCCCGCAGAAGTCGTGCTGACAATCATCGAGGTTGGAAATGAAAAAATCATCCAAGCAGTTATCCAAGATTTAACGGATCGCAAACTTGCAGAAGAAACTTTAGTGCGATCGGAACAAGCGCTCAGACAACAAGCTCAGCGAGAACTACTGCTCAATCAAATTGCCAACCAAATCCGCACTTCTTTAGATTTAGACACAATTTTAGAAACCGCCGTTCAAGAAATTCGCAATTTGATGCAGCTAGATTGGTGCGTCTTCATTTGGTATCGGCCCAATAGCAAGCATCCTATGTGGGATACAGTCTGCGAAGCGAAAAATCCAGCTTTACCAAGTTTAATTGGTTCTTATGCCGTTGAGGAGCAATCTAGCCCTATGGTGCAGCAGATTTGGCGGCTGGAAATCATGCGAGTCAATGATGTCGGCACTCTAGGCGACTTAGAAGTGCGCGAGATTTACCATGCTTTTGGAATTAATTCTGTACTGTCGTTGCCAGTACAAACTGCTGCGGGAGATATGGGGGTGATTTGCTGCTATCAGGCTGGAGAAGCGCGAAATTGGAGCGATTCGGAAGTGGAATTGATGCAAGCGGTGACGGCTCAAATTGCGATCGCGATCGACCACGCTGAACTGTACACCCAAACCCGCAAAGCGGCCCGACTAGCTCAAGCTCAAACTCAACAGCTAGAAGAAACTTTGCGCGAACTAAAACGTACCCAAACTCAATTAATTCAAAGTGAAAAAATGTCAAGTTTGGGACAGTTAGTAGCAGGTGTCGCCCACGAAATTAACAACCCAGTTAATTTTATTTATGGCAATCTTAGCTACACCAGCGAATACACTCAAAACTTGCTAAAAATGCTGCAACTTTACCAGAAAGAATACCCGCAGCCTAGCGCAAGAATTGTAGATGCCAGGGAAGACTTTGAAATTGATTATCTTATTGAAGATTTACCGAAAATTTTAGCATCTATGAAAGTCGGAGCCGATCGCATCCGCGACATAGTTTTGAGCCTGCGGACTTTTTCAAGACTTGACGAAGCCGAAAAGAAACAAGTTGACATTCACGAAGGCATTGAAAGCACGCTGCTGATTTTGCAAAACCGCCTGAAACATAAAGCCGATCACCCGACAATTAATGTGATTAAAGAATACGGTAATTTGCCTTTAGTGGAATGTTATCCCGGTCAGTTAAATCAAGTATTTATGAATTTGTTGAGCAATGCGCTAGACGCACTGGAAATGGAGATAAAGGAATCCAATCGCACCGCCAAAAATCTCGCAATTACGATTCGCACCCAAGTAACCGACAATAACAGCGTTGCTATATGGATAGCTGACAGCGGCCCCGGCATGAGCGAAGATGTGCAAAAGCGCTTGTTTGACCCGTTTTTCACTACTAAACCCATTGGCAAAGGCACTGGCTTAGGATTGGCGATTTCGCACTCTATTATAGTAGAAAAACACGGCGGCAAGCTTTCTTGCAATTCTGTATTGGGAGAAGGTTCCGAATTTGCGATCGAGATTCCTCTGCGGCAAAAGATAAATTAAAACTGCAAAATTCCCAGAAACCGGGTTTCTTCCGAGATATGTCGTCACCCAACCGAGATTTTCCCAGAAACCCGGTTTCTTAGACTTTGCAAAATTCCCAGAAACCCAGTTTATTCCGAGATATATCGTCACCCAACCGAGATTTTCTCAGAAACCCGGTTCCTTCGACTTTGCAACATTCCCAGCAACACAGTTGCTAACCTAGAGATTTTACGTAAACCCGATG